>LJUF01000160.1 GCA_001303665.1 Phycisphaerae bacterium SM23_33
GGCGTGCTCCTTCCGCCAGGCTTCGAAGTCGGCTGGCGGCGGCTTGTCGCCGAAGGCTCGCCGGAGCATCTCATCCAGTTGTCGATCTTTTCCCTGCAACGTCATAGTCCTCTCCCTGCGACAGGCCCATCGCCTTCAGTTCGCGCCCCAGCCGACGCCGGGCCCGCACCAGCCGGCCGTGCACCGCCTCCGGCGAGATCCCCAGCGCTGCCGCGACCCGCTTGTGCGACAGACCGGCGAAGTAATGCAGCACCACCACCTCGCGGGCCGGACGGGTCAGGCACATGACCGCCTGGCGGACGGCCTGGTCAACAGCCGCTCGTTCATCGTCGTCCAGCCGGTCCGGCACGGCCTGGGCCGGGATGTGCCGGTGGCGGCGCCGCCTTAGCCCCTTGGCGACGTTCCGGCAGATGCCGGCCAGCCAGGAGGCGAACTTCGCCGGCTTCCGCAGGCCCTGTAGCTGTCGGCAGGCGAGGGCGAAGGTCTCCTGGGCGGCGTCCTCGGCCAGGTGGCGGTCGCCCAGGATGGCGTAGGCCACGCCCACCACGGCGGCGTAGTGCCGCTCGTACAGCTCGCTGAAGCTGGCCACATCGCCCCGGCAGGCGGCCTCCACTAGTTCCACGTCGGTCCTTGCCTTCACGGCCCAGGCCAGCGCCACCCCGTTTCACGCCCCGCGGGTCAATCCGTTCCACCCCATAGTGTCGCAGCAGCCGGAGAATGTGCGCGAAAAAAAAAGGCAGGCAATCCCGGCACGCCGCCGCGCCGACAAGGTGAGCTCCACGGTGATGTGGCGACCTACGAGGCGGCCCCCGGGCCTTGCTGCCGCGCGCGGTGCATTTCCGTCAGGCTGCGCCAGGTGGCGGCGGCCCGGTCCATCAGCCCCATGTTCTGGAGGCACAGGGCCAGGCGGGCGCGGATGAGCGTGTTGCCGGGCGACAGTCCGGCCGCGCGTTCCATGTGCTCGACGGCCTCGGCGAACTGCCGCCGGTCGGTGTGCAGAAGGGCCATGCGGTAGTGCAGGTCCACGTACTCGCCCTTCAGCTCCACGGCCTTTTCGAACGTCTCGAGGGCCTGGTCGATCCGGCCTAGGTCCTGTTGGGTTATGCCCAGCCGGATGATGGCGTCCACGTACGCCGGATTGATCTCCACGGCCTTGGCGAACTGTTCCATGGCCTCACCCAGGCGACCCTCGGCCCGCAGCAGCACGCCGTAGCGATAGCGGACGTCGGCGTACTCGGGATGTGTTTGGACCTGCTCGGCGTGGCGGCTGACCTGGGCCTGGAGCAGGTCGTCGTTGTCGAGGTCCGGCTCGGCCAGCGGCGGCGTGTCGTGGGGCTGGACGTTGCGCTGGAACTCCTCGGCCACCGCGGCCTTCAATTGCAGCCGGGCCGTCTCCTGAAGCAGCACGCCCGAGTTGGGCTCGATGGCGGCGGCCAGCTGCAAGGTCTCGACCGCCTCGTTGGGCTTTCCGGCGGCGGACTGGGCCACGGCCAGGCCCACGTAGCAGGTAACAAGCCGGTCGTTCAGCTCGGCGGCGTTGTGGAACGATTCGGCCGCCTCGGCCCAGCGGCCGTGGATCAGGTGATGGGCGCCCAGACTGGTCCTGGCCTCCACATACTCCGGGTCGGCCTGGAGGGCGGCCAGGTAGTGGCTGGTGGCCTCGTGGTCCCGGCCCATGCCGCTGAGGATATCGGCCAGGCGGAGGTGGAGGTCGGGGAACGGCCCCTGGGTCTCGATGAGCCTGTACAGCCGCTCGGTGGCGTCGCGGGCCTGTCCGGCCTGGACGAGGGCCTCGACCTCCTCGTCCATGAGGGCCCAGTTGTCGGGCTCCATGGCGATGACGGCTTCGAACTCCTGGACGGCGTCCCGATATCGCCCGGCGCGGCAGTACAAGTGGGCCAGCGTGGCCCGCACAAACGTGTCCCCGCCGTCCAGGTTGCGGAGCTGCTGGTACTGGGCGACGGCCTCGGCCGTGTCGTCGCGCAGCAGGGCGATGGCCGCCAGCCGCTGCCGCGCCGGGGCGTGGTCCGCCCTGGCCTTGATGACGTCGCGGTAGTACTCGGCGGCGGCCTCGGGGCGCGAGAGCTTTTCCAGGCAGTAGCCGATGGCAAAGATCACCTCCGGGCAACCAGGGTGGGTCTGGTTGGCCGTCTGCAACTGCTCCAGTGCCTTTGCCGGCTGCCCCGTTTCGTCGTAGGCGGCCGCCAGGGCCAGCCGAGCCGCCAGGTGGTCGGGGTCCTGGCGGCAGGCCGGCAGCAGGTGCTCGATGGCAGCGGCATACTGCATGCCGCGCAGGTAGGCCATGCCAAGCTGGCACTGGAGGTCCGCGCGGTCGGGGTGCCGGCGGCACAACTCCTGAAGCTGCTCCAGCGGCTTGCCGGCACCGAGGCGGAGGTATCGCTCCAGCATCTCCGCGACGCCGGCCTCCAGACCTTTGGCCAATAGTTCCAGCAGATAGCTCACGTGCCGTGTATCTCCCTCAGGCGGCCAGCGAGGCCAGAGCCTCGGCGGCACGGGTGTAGCCGCGGTTGAGCTGAAGGGCCCGGCCATAGTGGTGCCTGGCCAGGGCCGGCTTGCCGTTTTCTTTGAGCAGGTCGCCCAGCCGGGCGTGGACGTCCGGCCAGTCGGCGCCGGCGGCCACCGCCTGCTGCAACGAGGCGGCGGCCCGGGCGGCGAGCCCGCAGCGGGCGTCCAGGTCGGCCACCAGCAACATAGCCTTGACGTACCGGGGGTTGATCCCCAGCGCCCGCTCGGCGTGCCGGCGGGCGGCCTGGAGGTCCCCCAGGCGCAGCAGCACCGCGGCCGCCAGGTAATGCACGTCGGCGTAATCGTCGTGCATGGCCAGGGCCGCTCGCAGCACCGAAAGCAAAACCCCGAACAACTGCTCGTCCATGTCGCTGGCCGGCAGGGCCAGGAACGCCTCCACGAAATCCGTTTCGGTGACGACGAATTCGGCCAGCCGGCGGATCTCCGAGGAGCAGCGGCAGGCGGCAGGCTCGGGCAGCGAGACAATCACCGGGCGGCCGGCGGGCGAGGCCGCCTCGGCGACCAGACACAGTCTGTACGTGATCAGCAGGTCGCCGGGGTCCAGGGCCAAGGCCCGTTGGAAGGCCCGCACGGCCTCCCGGAAGTTGCCCCGGACCGACTCGACCAGGCCCAGGTAGCGCAGGGCCGGAAGCGAGGTGCAATCGCACTCGACGGCCCGGGCCAGGTGCCGGCGGGCCGGCTCGAACTTCTCTTCGGCGGCGTGGAACAGACCCAGGTTCAGATGCAGTTCCGCGATGTCGCCCAGCTCTCGCAGGGCCCGCGTCAGGGTCATGACGGCCTCTTCCCGGCGGCCGCTGCGCCACTGCAATTGGGCCAGGCACACGCGGGCGCCGGCGTCGTCCGGGCGGGTCCGGCAGAGCACGTCGGCCTCCACGGCGCAGCGATCGTAGCGGCCGGCGCCGGCATAGGCGAGAAGGAGGTATTCGGCCAGTTCCGCCCGGTTGCCGATCAGGGCGACGGCCTGCCGGAGGTGGTCGGCGGCCTGGTCGAACCTGCCGGCGGCGATGTCCTCTATGCCCATCGAACGATGGGCCATGGCGCAGTAGTAGCGGGCCATGCGCCCGGGAACGTCATCGCGCTCCGCCAGCGGCCCCAGCGCCTTCACGGCCGCGTCGTAATCGCCGGCACGATACGCACCCATGCCGTCCCTGAAAAGGTTGAGATGGCTCATGCTGCCTCCGTGGCCGGCGGCAAGGCCGCCCGGCCAGTGGTCCTATCGGCAGAAGGAAAGCCCAGGTGAAGTTACAAGGCGGGTCCGGAAGGCTCCGGCCGCTACGCCCGGCGGCCGCCCAGACTGGATATGTAACCAAGCAGCGTCTGCTTCTCCCATCGGGAAAGGATCCAGGGCGACAGGAAAGTCAGGCCCAGGAAGGCCAGCCACACGGCGGCGGGGTATGGCTCAGGCAGCAGCAGCGCCGCCGGGGCCAGGGCCAGGACATGAGTGGCCGGATGGGCCTTGAAGCCGGAAAACAAAAGGTAAACCACCCCCAGGGCACAGGCGCTGAGCATCCCCAATCCGGCGGCGTTGGCGGCGGCCACCACCCCTCCCTGGGGCACCCACAGCCAGGCCAGCCCCGCATTGACGCCCACGCCGCAGCCGACCATCACCACGATCACCAGGGGTCGCTCGCGAAGTTTTGCGGCGATGCTGGCCAGACCCAGGTTGGCCGAGCACTGGAAAAACGTCAGCAGCCCCCCCAGCAGCCTCAGGTCGCCGCGGTACTCGGCCTTCAGGATCAGGCTCCACCAGCGGGAGGTCGCCAGCATCAGCACCGACAGGGTCATCAGTGACAGCACCACGGCCTTGTAGGTGAGGTCCAGCATGCGGAGGGCGGTCTGGCGGAGGCCGGACTCCCAGTGGGTGGCGACGTGGCTGAAGATCAGGCCCCAGAGGATGCCCGAGAGGATCCAGACCGGCTGGCAGAGCTGGCGGAAGGGCGCGTACAGCCCCAGCGCCTCGGGGCCGTGGTAACGATTGACGAACCAGGCGCTGACCTGGTTTCCCAGTTGCCAGAGCATCGGCCCGATCATGGCGATGAGCCCGAATCGCAACAGCCGGGCCATCATGGGCGCGTCCTTGGCATCAGCGACTCCGCGTGCCCCGCCGACGAGCACTTCCTGCGGCGGCGGCTCCTGCGGGGCTTGCGGCTCGACCTCCTGCATTCGGGCGAGTTGGGCGACCGCGCGGTGCGATGCGTATCCCCCCAGCACCAGCATGACGGCGAGGCTGCCGGCGTGAGCCACGAGGATGGTGTGCCCGCTGGGCAGCACGGCGGCTCCGCCCAGCGCCAGGCCGGTGAACAGGGCAGTGTAGGCCAGGTCAACCACGGCCAGCACGCGAAACGTCCGCATCGCGCGGAGGCAGGATTGGACATTGTGATACAGGGCCATCAGCACCCCGTTGGCCAGGCCCAGCAGCACCACCATAAGGCGCTCATCCGATGACAGCTCCAGGATCCGGCCGGAAGAGCTGGCCAGGAAGTCAGCGATCAGCACGCTGCCCAGCAGCCCGAGGCCGGTGGTGCCGGCCGCCAGCAGGCAAATCCATACCCCCGCCCGGCGGTAGAACTCACGGAGCCGCCCCCGCGCGTGATAGTAGCTCACGTACCGGGCGACGCTTTCATTGCTGCCAAGCGTCGCCAGGGAAGCGAAGACGCTGAAGACCATGACGCCCAGGGCCCAGACGCCATACTGCGATCGCCCCAGCAGCCAGGTCAGCAGCACGACCCTCCCGAAGGTGACGAGCTTCTCCAGCAGCACGACGGGGCCGTACAGCGAAAGCGACCGCCCCATCGATTCGACCTTGAGCAGCCATCTCCACACTCACACGCTCCCTGCCCCGGCCGGGGGGAGCCCCGCCGGGCTTGCGAGCGATTCAGCCGGCTCGCCCAGCCTCCCGAAGCCCGACGCGGCCGCTGCCAAGACCCACAGCAGGGCATTGGCGGCCGGCCCCAGGGACGTCCGGAGGGATCTGAGGTGGCCCCCGCCCTTGCTTCGCCGGCGGCTCGCAGCCCGCGGCAAGCACGGATGACCGCGACCATAACGCGCAGGCAAACTCGCGTCTTTCCGATCATCCTCTCATCCGGCCGGCGTCACGAAGGCCTCGCCGATGACTTTCTGCACCTTCCCCAAATCCGCCCGGGCCGCGTCGTAGGTCGGGTAGGACCCGACCCGGACCAGACGCATCAACCGTCCATCGCGCAGCGCCAGGTCGATCCTGGCGTCCAAGCCTGCGCCCGACAGCCGTTGCCGGAGTTTCTCCGCTCCGGCGGCGCCGAAGGCCCCGGCCTGAATTGACCATCGCCTGGCGCCGACCCGGATGCCGGCGCGGTCGGCCAGTTCGGACCCGGCGAAAAGGTACATCACCTTTCGAAACAGTAGGTCCGCCTCCCGCCACTGTCCCTTGCGCTGAAGGATGCTGCCCAGGCGGTACATGGCCTGATCGGCCGGCGGGGCGCCCGGCGGCACCTGCTCCAGGACGGCCCGATACTGCTTCTCGGCCTCGGTTAGGTCCCCGGCGCCATAGGCCAAGTCGCCCAGTTTCGCCCGGGCCAGCGCCACCAGGTCCTTTCGCCGGGTCAGGCTCAAGGCCGAGCAAAGGTCGGCCTTGCCGGCCTCCACCTGCCCCGCCCGCACCCGCGCCAGGCCGCGGATGTAGTAGGCCTCGCCCGCTTCCTCCACACGCGGGTGGAGCCTCAGGAAGCCCGAGCTTGCCTCAATCGCCCGGACGTCGCTGCCGGTCTGATAAGCGCTCTGGGCCTCCGCAAGAAACCTGCGACCTTCGGGGCTGACCGCCCCGTGGCAGCCGCAGACCGCCAACCCCAAAAGAAGGCACACCCACAACCCGGATATCGCCCGCATCCATGGACTCCAGCACGCCTGCGGCCGTGATTGGCGCAGTCGCCCCTCGGGCGGCTAGGCACTGTAACGTTCTTCGTCCAGTTCGTCGCAAAAGCTTGAGGCGCCAAGGTGGCCGCCCAAGCCTCAACGAGCACTTCACAGTCCGGCAAGCCTTCGCAGGGAAGCCACTTCTGAATGTCTCAAGCGCCGGAACTTGCCGATCTTGAGCCCGCGGTCGGTCACGCTGCCAATGGCGGAACGGTGCAGCCGGCGAACCTTATGACCCAGCCGGGCAAGCATCCGCCGCACCTGCCGATTGCGCCCTTCAGAAAGCCTCACCTCCACCAGGCTCTCCGTGGGGCCGCTACGAAGCACCTTCACGGCCGCCGCCGACCGCCGGCCGCCGAGGAAAACCCCGCGCCGCGCCCCTGCAACCTCCTCGGCGGTCAGTCGTCCCGCCACCCGCACGAGGTACGTCTTCTCCACCCCGTAGCGCGGGTGGGTCAGCCGATTTGTCAGTTCCCCGTCGTTGGTCAGGACAATCAGTCCGGTCGAGTCTTCGTCCAGCCGGCCGACGCAATACACCCGCGCCCCCGTGTCCGGAATCAAGTCCACCGCCCGCGGGCGATCGTACCGGGGGGCGTCCTTTTGCGTGCAGACGACGCCGCGCGGCTTGTTCAGCAGGACGTACACCTTCCGCGGCCGGCGCTTGCGGACCGCCTGGCCGTCCACGAGGATTTCATCGCCGGGCTCAACGAAACAGGGCAATTCCGTGACCGTCCGTCCGTTGACCGTGATCCTGCCGGCCAACAGCATCTGCTCCACGGCCCGGCGGGAGGCGAGCCCGGCTGAGGAAAGCGCCTTCTGAATACGGATCTTCGCCATGGCTGCGATTACACTACCTGTCGCGGACACGAGCCCGCCGGCCCGGTCTTCGTACCAGGCCGCCCCGCTGGCCGGCTGGGGCCTCCTGTTGAGCTTCAGGCCGGCAGAAGCACCTCAAGAATTGTCATCCCCGCCTCCACGGTCCATGTCGGATTCCGGACGCCGGCCGGAATAAGGACCGTCTCGCCCGGTCCCAGTCG
>LJUF01000161.1 GCA_001303665.1 Phycisphaerae bacterium SM23_33
CGCGTCAAGACCGTCCGCGTGGCCGTGCCGCTGAAGTACGTGCCGGCCCTTAGGCCGAAGTAGTCCACGGCCCGAAGGGCCGTCCCTGCGGGACGAATTACACGGATTGCGCGGATGCTGTCCAGGGGCGCGGCGCTCCCAGTTGGGCCGCCGGACGCACAACTGGCGCGAAAGGGATGAGCCGGTGAGCAAGACCAGGATCGGCGTGGTCATCCACACGAGGCTTCGCGACAGGCTCTTCGCCCCCGAGGACATGGTCCGGCTGAACGGGCTGGGCGAGGTGGTGTGGACGGAATCGCCGGAGCCGATCACGGTCGGCCAGGCCTGCGAGATCCTGGCCGACTGCGAGATCGGCGTGGGCTCGTGGGGGACACCCTATCCCTGTGCCGAGCTGCTGGAGGCCTGCCCGAGGCTGCGGCTGTGGGAGCACGCGGCCGGGACGGTCAAGCACATGTTCGGCCCGCACCTGTCGGGGCGGGGTCTGGTGATCGCTTCCTGCAAGCCGGCCAACGCGGAGAACGTGGCGGCGATGACGCTGGGGGAGATCATCCTCGGCCTGTGGAGAGTGTTCGAGAACGCGGCGGCCAACCGGCTGGGGCCGGCGGGCAGCCCCCCGGCTTTGAAGGTGCTTTACCGGGCCACGGTGGGCGTCATCGGGGCGTCGCAGGTCGGCCGGCGGGTCATCCGCCTGCTCCAGCCGTTCGGCTGCAACGTCTTGCTTTACGATCCCTTCGTTTCGCCGGCGGGCGCGGCCGAGATGGGCGCCTCGCTGGTGGCCGATCTACTCGAGCTGTGCCGGCGGAGCGACGTGGTGACGCTGCACACCCCGGACCTGCCGGCCACCGAAAGGCTTCTGGGCGCCCGCGAGTTTCGGGCGATGCGCGACGACGCCGTGTTCATCAATACCGCCCGCGGCAGGTGCGTTGACGAGGCCGCCCTGATCGCCGAACTCCAATCCGGGAGGCTGCTTGCCTTCCTGGACGTGACCCACCCCGAGCCGGCGGCCGCGGACAGCCCTTTGCGCAAACTGCCTAACGTCGTCTTAACCTCCCACATCGCCGGCGTGCCGGCCACCAACATGGGCCGCCAGGCCGTGGACGACATCGCCGCCTTCCTGGCGGGCCGGTCCCCCATGTGCGTCGTCACGCCGCAGGAGCTGGATCGCATCGCGTAGAGGCAAACGATGAACATCACCTGGACGCTCTTTCCGAAGTTCTACCGGCATCTGAGTGCTGAGCAGTTGGCCGGGCTGGTCCGCGAAGTGGGCCTGGACAACACCACCGTGGTCATCCGCCAGGGCTACTGGGTGACCCCCGAGAACCTCGCGGCGGAGCTGCCCGCCTTCGTCAGGTCTCTCCGCCGCGCGGGCATCGAGCCGCACTGGGCGACCGCGGGCTTCATGCCGCGGCCCCTGCTCTCCGACCCGGCGCCGCTGGCCATACTGGCTGACAACGGCCTCCGCGAGTTCCGGATGGGGCAGTGGCAGTTCCGCGGCGTGGACGTGCGGGCGGGGCTGGCCATGGCCCGGCGCGAGATGCAGCAGCTCGCCCCGGTGTGCGAGCAATACGGTGTCCGCTGCGTTCACCAGCTCCACCACGACACCCTGGTTTCCACCGCGGCGGGAATCTACCAGATCGTTGAGGGCCTGCCCGCGCGGCACGTCGGCGTGGCCCTGGACCCGGGCAACCAGGCCCACGACGGCATGGAGAACTGGCAGCGTTCGGCCCGGCTGCTGGGCGAATACCTTTGCGGCCTGGGGGTCAAGGACACGGCCCTGGTGCGCGACCCGGCCCGGGCGGACGAGCCCGACAAAGGGTGGAGGCGAACCTGGTGCCCGCTGTATGAGGGCGTAACCAATTGGCACGAGGTGGTGGGGGCCTTGGCCGACGTGGACTTCAACGGCACCTTCGTCTGGATGCCGTTCTACGACCCGGATAACCCGGACGTGATGACCCGCAAGCTCAAGCGCGAGGTGGCGTACCTCAAAGGCGTCGTCGACGCCGTGACCCGGGCCGCGTGAGCCGAGGCGGATAGTTCACCGATGGCACGGGTCAGGGCGATAGGCGCGTGGCTCTGACACCGCCACGGCCTGAGCCCCGTTTGGCCGCGCCCCGCAGGGAAGCGCGTTGAGTCGAAAAGAACGCCGCGCCGGTCGTCGCCGGCGCGGCCGTCACCTCTTGGAGATGTCCTGGAAAGAGCTTTCCGGGTCGCCGCAGAAGTCGATGGGGCCGGTGAACTTCTCCGGGCCGATTCTCTTGCCGGTCTTTTTGGTGACGAACAACTTCACCACGGCGCAGTTCTTGTACTGCCGCAGCGGCACGGCGATGATCGAGCCATTGAACCGGAACTGCACGTTCCGCATCCTCCTGTCCCCGGGGTACATCACGCCGACCTTGCCCACGTCCCAGCCGCGCTTCACGCGGAACAGGGCGTAGGGCGTCCTGGCGTGCCTGATGCGGGCGTCGCTGTCGACGGTGGTGGTGACGATGCCGGCCGCGTAGCCGTCCTTGACGGTGTAGAGCTTCCCGCGCGCCCCCCGGGGGATGCGCATGGGGTCAGGCTCGAAGCACAGCACCCGCCGGCGGAACTGCTCGTACAGCGGCAGGTACCTGCGGTACAGGGCGACCATCTGGGGGTGGGTCTTGCCGGGGTCCCTGGCGATCGTGGGGAAGCAGCCGTGCAGCACCGCCCGGCGGAGGTTCTCGTCCACGCTGTGGCGGTTGGAGGTCCACATGAAGAAGTTGGGCTTGGCGATGCAGGCCCAGAAGTACTTTTCCTCGGGCTGGTCGCCGTCGCCTTCCAGCAGCACGCCGTCCACGCGGCGCATGCAGCGGAGGGTCTGCGGCTTGTTGGCGAAGATGGCCATGGGCTTGCCCGTGGCCGCCATGTGCCGCTTCATCCGCTCGGTGATCCAGTCATACGAGAAGTTCACGCTGTACGCCGGGCGGTTGTCCACCACGGTGATGCCGTCCCGGTGGGCGTAGTCAATCTCGTAATGGCGGAAGCAGTCCAAAAAGAAACCCACCAGCGGGGGGTATTCCTTGAGGATCTTGGGGATGGACTCGTCGCAGAACCTGCCGAAGGAGGTGGCCGGGTCGGCGTTCAGGTTGTGCGACATGTGCCAGCCGGAGGGGATGGGCTGACCATCCTGGTCGCGGCAGATGGCGTCCGGCCAGCGCTTCTCGGCCGGCGGCCGGAAGCCGTCGTTGTAGTTGAAGTACCAGAAGGGGAAGATGCCCGCCTTTCGGATCGCCCGCAGGTCCCTCTTGATGTCCTTGCGGCGGTGGTAGAGAATCTTCTCCAGATCCAGGCCGCGCTTCCGCCAGTCGGGGCCGTACAGCTCGTCGGCCAACTCCTCGTCGGTGTGGCTTTCGATCCAGTCCAGGACCTGCCAGGCGTCCATTTCCTTCTTCGTGCCCTTGTACTTTCGGTAGAGCTGCTCGGCCACGCCGATCCGCCGCCAGCGGTCCATCCCCTCCTGGAAGTAGTCGCTGTAATAGGAGAAGTGCCCGTGGACCTCGAGGGTCTTCAGCCCCAGTTCCACCCAGGGCTTGGGGTGCTGGCCGATGTAGGTGCCGCCGCACTGGAACACGCCCTCGTAGTCGTAGATGGCCTGCGACTCCGGGTCGAAATACTCGCGGTATTTGCCGTAGACCTTGCCCAGCCCGGGCCGCCAGTCGCCCTCGTGGAAGACCATCTGGACCCGCGTGGTCATCGGCTTGTCGCCCGCCAGCCCGATGTAGTAATTGAGCGCCTCGAGGGTCTGGCACTTCCCGACGGGCTTGCGGTTGTAGCCCCAGTTGAAGAGCTTCTGGCCGTTCTCGAACTGGAAGCGCGCGGCCGGCACCTTGTCGCCGATGGGCTCGAGCATCGAGTAGCCCACGTCCAGCTCCTTGCTGTAGTGGCTGACCATGGGCAGGATGATCTCGCGCGGGGAGACGAAGGTGATCTGGAGGTGGTTGAAGTTGAAATCGTCCAGGCCGTCGAAGGCGAACTCCCCTGTCTGGCAGGGGGCCCAGACGTTCCAGCCGGCCTGGAGAGGGAAGTTGAACCCCACCCGCAGCGAGCGGTCGGCCACCTTGCGGTTGGCCTTGGCCGCCTGGACCTGCCAGGTGAAGAACCCGCCCTCCAGGCTCATGGTCTGGGTCAGCACGAACGGCGCGCCGGCGAAGCGCTTGGTCAGGGTGATCCGGCCGCCGCGGCAGCCGGCCTTGACGACCGCGAAGCGGTCGGTCAGGTCGTCGTACCACTTCCCCTCGCGCTCGTCGTAGACGCGGACGTAGCCCAGGTGGCCGGCCATGTTCTGCCGCCGGAGCTGGAACAGGTCCAGCTTGGCCTTCTTGAAATACAGCGACCGGATGAAGCCGCTGGCCTTCTCCACGGCCATGCGGACGTCGCGGTCTTCCAGAAACCAGCAGTTGGCCTTCGTCGGTTCGGGAAACTCGATCCTTGTCATCTCCTGGTTCTCCCGTGCCCGGCAGCTCAATATCTGATCTTGACCGGTTTCCCGCCCAGCTTGGCCGACTTCCAGCAGGCCTGGGTGAAGGCGATGGTCGGCAGGAAGTCCTCCGGCGGCGACTCGTTGCGGGCCCGGCCACGGATGACGTCAATGAAGTGGCCGACCCGGTCGCCGTCCCGGCCGAAGCTCTTGAACTCGAGGGTCTCGGTGCCGGTGGAGGCGTACAGCACGCCGTTGCGCAGGAACAGCGCCTGGCCGGAGGAGCCGACGATGGTCATGTCCTCCCAGAACAGGTTGCGGGGCCCGGAGCCGACGA
The DNA here is from genome assembly GCA_001303665.1 of Phycisphaerae bacterium SM23_33. Classification (GTDB taxonomy): domain Bacteria; phylum Planctomycetota; class Phycisphaerae; order SM23-33; family SM23-33; genus SM23-33. The sequence goes on from LJUF01000161.1 coordinate 4,776, forward strand.
TGGAGATGTTCCCCAGGGCCCCGTCGGCGAAGCGGTAGGAGATGGCCGAGTCGATGTCCACCTCGGTGCCGCGGTTGTCGATCAGGGCCGTCACCTCCACCGGCCGGGCGGGCATGGTCCAGAAGATCATGTCCACGATGTGGGCGCCGGTGTCGTTGAGCTGCCCGCCGCCGGACAGCGCCAGCTTCTGCCGCCAGGTGCCGCGCGTGCCGCTCAGCCAGCCCTGGCTGCAGAAGGACTGCACGAACAGCGGCCGGCCGAAGGCCTTGTCGCGGACGAACGAGCGCATGAACCGCCGCATGGCGTGCAGCCGCCGCTGGAAGGCCACCACCACGACCTTGCGCTTCCGCCGGGACTTGGCGATGACCTTCCTGGTCTCCGCCACCGACGTGGTCAGCGGCTTTTCGCAGAACACGTGCAGGCCGGCCTCCAGCGCGTCCATGACCTGGCGGAAATGCAGCGTGTGCGGGGTGGAGATACCCACCGCGTCCAACTCGTTGTGCTTGATCATCTGGCGGTGATTGGCGTAGGCCGGCACCTCGGCCAGGGCCGGAATCTCCTGCCGGGCCCGCTCCAGCATCGCCCGCGAGGGTTCGGTCAGGGCCACGACCTGCACTTCCCCGCGGGATACCAGGTTCTTCAAGTGGCCGCGGCCGTTGCCGCCGCAGCCGATCATGCCGATCCTCAAGACCTTGCTCATCTTCTTACTCCCGGGCTTGGCCCGCTCAGGCGATCAGCCTGCGCAGATAGGCGGCGCCCATTCGAAAGCCCTCTTCCGCGCCGAGGGTGCGGTCCTCGTGCTCGATGGAGACGGCCCCGTCGAAGCCGACCTCTCGCAGCTTGCCCAGGTATTCGCCCCAGGCGATCCGCCCCGTGCCGGGGATGGTGTAGCGCCACCAGCCGCCTTCCAGCACCCCCAGCCGCCGCAGGGCCGCGTCGTTGACGGCGCAGTCCTTGGCGTGGGTGTGGAAGATGCGGGGCGCGAACTCCTCCACCGCCGCCAGGTGGTCAATGCCCTGCCACAGCAGGTGCGAGGGGTCGAAGTTCAGGCCGAAGTTCTCCTGCGGCAGGACCTGGAAGATCGCCTTCCAGTGCTCCAGGTGCTGGATGTTGGTGGCGAACCAATTCTCCAGGGCGATCTTGACCCCGCGGCGGGCGGCCTCCTGGAGGGCGGGGGCGAAGACCTCCGCCAGGTCCTGGCGGATGGTCTGCATCTTGGTCTTGCCGGGGGCGGGCAGCCCCGCCAGGACGCAGACCGTATCCACCCCCAGGCTCTCGGCGGCCTGGATCGTCGTCAGGAGGCCCTTGGCCTGCTCAGCGCGGACGGCCGCGTCGGGATCGTTGATCTGCGTGGCGTACCGGGCCAGCGAAGAGATCTTCACCCCGGCCGACTCGAGCTTCCTGTTCAGGGCGACCTGGCCCTTCTCGGCCAGCAGGCGGCCCGGGTCGAGGTGCCTGCCCACCGCCACCTCCAGGCAGTCAATGCCGTTCTCGCCCGCCCAGGTGATGATCTTGTCCAGCGGCCATTCCTTGGCGTCAAACCTCGCCGTGAGGATTCCGATCTGCATGTTCCGACCTCCGTACAGGGGGGCAACCGACGCACAAGGCGGAAATCCTATATGTCCGGTTGGGACAATGCAACCGGCGCGGGGGTTTTTGCGCCGGAAATCCCGGGAATCCGTTGCACGCGTTGAGGGGCAAAAGCCCACGGATAGCTATCCGTGGGCTTTATCGCAGGAAGAAATGGGAAAACACTTCGCGCCGCAGCCGGAGGGCGAATCCTCGTTGACAGCCGGCCGGGCGCCGGTAAGGTTGTCTGACCCGTGGCGCGCCGGGCGCCGCCGCCGTTGGAAAGGACAGACAGATGGCAGAGCCGGCGATGAAGGCGATCAACAAGGTTCCCGTTCACCCCCGGCCGGGGATCGTCAACCCGCCCCGGCGGTACGGTCACTTCGATCCGCAAAACCGCGAGTACGTCATCACCCGCCCCGACACCCCGCAGCCGTGGTACAACTACATCACCAACGGCTCGTTCACCGGCTACGTCTCCCACACCGGCGGCGGGACCTGCTACGCCGGCGACTCGGTGGAGCAGCGGATCCTGCGGACGCACCTTCACAGCCGGCCCGCCGACCAGCCCGGGCGCTGGATCTACATTCGCGACCGCCGGACGGGTGAGTTCCACTCGGCCACCTGGGCGCCGGTGTACACCGCGCTGCGGAGGTTCAAGTACGAATGCCGCGTCGGCGCCGGCTATAGCACCATCCGCGCCGAGTGCAACGGCATCCGCTCGGAGGTCACCTACTTCGTCGCCCCCGACGCCCCGGCCGAGCTGTGGCTGGTGACCCTCGTCAACGCCGGCCGCCGCACGCGCCGGCTGGACGTCTTCCCCTACGCCGAGTTCTTCCTGTGGTCGCTGAGCCGCGACAACAACATTGACGCGGCCATCAAGTGCACCGATGTCGCCGCCGCCGGCAGGGTGATCGTCCACCGCAGCTACTACGACTGGGGCGAGCAGCGCGGCGGGTGGATGCGGCAGTTTGCGTTCTTCGCCTGCTCGCAGGCCCCGGCCAGCTTCGACACCAACCTCGAGGCCTTCGTGGGGGTCTTCCGCGGCTACGACCGCCCGCTGGCCGTGGAAGCCGGCAGGTGCAGCAGCTTCAGCAACCGCGGCGGCGCGACGCCGCCGCCCGGCGGCTCGGCCGGCGGGCCGTCAACGTCGCCTTCGCCGGAAGGCAGCTCGCCAAGGTCCGCAAGCACTGGCAGAGGTACCTGAACCGCTTCCAGGCCGAGACGCCTGACCCGGCCTTCGACGTGCCCTTCAACACCTTCGCCCCGTACCAGAGCGCCATCACCTTCATCTGCTCCCGCAGCCTGGCGCCGTACCTGCTGACCGGCACCCGCGGGCTGGGGTATCGCGACTCCAACCAGGACGCCCTGGGGGCGATGCCGTATCAGCCGTACGCCGCCAGCAAGCAGCTCATCGCCACGCTGCTGGGCGTGCAGCGGGCCAGCGGCGAGGCCTGCCACGATTTCTTCCCCGGCGCGGGCGTCGGCCGGGGCGGCGGGTACAGCGACGACCACCTCTGGGCGGGGCTGTCGGTGCAGTGGTACGTGCAGGAGTCCGGCGACCTGGGCTTCCTGAGCGAGCCGGTGGGCTACCACGACAGCGGCGAGCGCAGTCCCGTTCTCGACCACCTGGAGCGGGCGCTTCAATTCAGCGACGGCCAGGTCGGCGGGCACGGCCTGCCACTGCTTCGCACGGCCGACTGGAACGACTGCCTGAACGCCTTCCCCGGTGCCGAGAGCCTCTTCACCGCCGGCCTGTACTGCGCCGCCGCCAGGGCCGTCGAGTCGCTGTACCGCGCGGTCGGCGATGAGGCCGGGGCCC
>LJUF01000162.1 GCA_001303665.1 Phycisphaerae bacterium SM23_33
GGCCCGGATGCTCCTGGAAGGTCCACCAGGCGGCCTTGGAATACAGCAGCGCGTCGGGGCTGACGCAGTCGCGGAAGTGGCCGTGCTCGGGGCAGGACTTTTCCATGTACACCGCCCCGCCCTCGACGAAGGTCCGCCCCACGATCACGGCGCAGCATTCCGGGCAGAGGGTCTGGACGGTTCGGGGCAGGCGCCGCAGCACCGGCTGGATGGGCCCGCCGGTCAGCGTGCGCCGGCGGCTGCCGGGGAAGTCGGAGGCGACCTCCGACCAGATGGCGTCGGCGTGCACTTCGCGCGGCCGGCCGCAGCCGCCGCAATGATACGTCAGCACCACCTGCCGGCCGCAGCGCTCGAAGACGGCCGGGACCACGCGCCGACACACCGGGCAGGTCGCCTGGGTCTTTACCGGCAGGGCCGAGTAATGCTCCGCGAAGCGCCGCATGGACCGGCGGAAGCCCTCCAGCTCCGCCGGCGGCTGGGCGGCGTTCCTGTCCCGGCCTGTGGCTGCGGCTTGAAGCATCTGCTTACTTTCTCCGGCTCCGGCGCCGCCCGCGAAAAAGGCGGTGCCGACCCGCCCGCTACTTGAACCACGGCGGATACCGCCGCCGGCGCTGCTTCCGCCGCCCGTAGGAAGCGGCCAGCTCCATGAAGATGTCGAGGTCACGATCCATGTTGGAGGTGGTGGCGTCGAAATAGAAGTTGCGGATGGGGATGGCGTCATGATCGCGCGAGACGGCGTGGTACACGGCCTCGGAAACGATCCCGTTCATGCAGGAGAACGGGCTGATGTCGATGATGCCGTCGGCGCCCTTGGCGTACAGGTAGATGCTCTTTCCCACCGACAGCACCATCTCCCCCAGGGCCCCGTCGGCGGGCAGGTACGGCCAGCCGGGCTTCAGCACGTCTTCGTAAATGTCGTGCGGCTCCTCGCAGCCGGCGAAGTCCTCGGCGAAGGGGGCGTACAGCTTCTTCTCGTCGTGATGCTGAACGAAGTTCTTGACCACGGCGGCGAGCATCTGGCCGCTGAAGCGCCTGCCGGCCCGGCGGAGCAAATCCTTCTGCGACCAGTTCGTGTACCACAGCCACTCGCTCACGTCGGAGATCCACCCCTCCCCGCCGTGAGCCTCAATCCGCCGCACCGCCTGCCGGTTGCTGAACGCGTTCAGCCGGCAGAAGATCTCCCCCACCACGCCGATCAGCGGGCGGTCCTTCGCGTACCGGGCCGGCAGCGACCGGAACAGGTCGCGAATCTTCACCAGCGCCTCCAGCGTGGCCTGGAAGCGCCTCCGACCGGTGAGCTTCGGGTCTTCCGTCAGCTTCTCCAGCATATCCAGCGACGTCTCGTAGGCGGCGTCGGCGTCGCCGGCGCGGGTCTCGTACGGGCGGGTCCTCAGCAGCAGCTTGCGGACGATGTCGGAGGCCACCAGCGCCCACCACCCTCGCCGCATCATGTCCGGGGCGTGGTCGGCGATGCCGTCGTAGCTGTTCTTGGAGGTCGGCGAGACGATGGGCACGTCCTCGCAGCCCAGTTCGCCCAGCACGTGCCGCAGGTAGGGCGCGTACTGGCCGAAGCGGCAGGGCCCCTCGGCGGTGGGCATGAAGAAGGCGGCCTTGTCCGGCTCGAAGCCCGGGGAGCGGATGATCCGCAGGAAATCCCCCAGCGTGACCTTTTCCGGGTAGCACTCCTCCCCGCCCAGGTACAGCCCGCCCAGCTCCAGGGTCTGTTGGTCGGACGGCGGCGTCACGGCCGCGTCGACGCCCACCGAGCGAAACACCGCCGCCATCGCCCGCGCACCCGAATACGTCATCCGCGGGATCCACAGCGTCCTGCCCCGCAGCCGCTCGACCGTGCTCTGTTTTGCCGTCGCCTGCGAAATCATCTCACCTGCCGCCGGCCTTGGTTCTCACCATCTTATACGCGTCCGCCGAGCTTTCTTATGCTCGACCCGTCCGGGCAACCGCCGATTTCCTCCGCGCCTCCGCCGGCGCGGTCACCCGCTGAACACGGCGGCGTCCTCGGCGCTGGACTGCCGCCGCCAGGGGCGGAGGATGCCCTTGCTGTCCAGGTACGCCTCGCACCGCGTCATCATGCCGGCGTCGTTGCTGTGCCCGTCGAACTGCAGCGACAGGAACGGCTTTCCGGAGGCGGTGCGGATGAAGTGCTTGATGAACGAGTCCGGCCCGCACTTGAAGTTCGTAATCTGGATGATGTGCAGGTTCGGATACAGCCCGACGATCCGGGCCGCCGCCATCATCCGCCGCCCGTACTCCCAGTACATGTTGGCGTTGACCCCGCGCACGTCCACCCCGTCCATGTCCAGGCAGTCGATGGGAACGCAGTTGACGCCGTAGTAGTCGCGGAGCTTGCGGGCGACGTTGAGGTTCACGCCGGGGTCGTGGACGTTGTACGGCCGGCCGATGATGACGATGCCCGGCTGCCGGTTCCGCTGGAGGGTGTCGAGGGCTTTTCGCCCGGCCTCCAGCAGCCTGGTGCGGAACCGCCGCTGGGCCCGCCCGGCGGCCGCCAACGCCTCGTCCACGACCGCCGGCCGGACCCCCAGCGGCCCGCACAGCGCCCGCATGGCCCGGCGGACGGCCTTGGGCCCCTCGCGGAAGCGCACGCAGGGAGAAAGCAGCCGGTGCATGTGCGGCTCGAAGGCCGGCACCCGCCGCAGCACGAATGGCAGCGTCTGGCCCCAGGGGCAGATGTACGACTCGTTCTGCGTCCACTTCGTCTCGGCCGACACGGTGTTGGGCACGAACAGGTAGTCCACCCCCGCCGCCAGCAGCTCGGCGCAGTGGCCGTGGGCCACGATCACCGGGAAGCACGGCTCGGCCACCGCGTGGTCCATGCCGGCCGCCACCGTTTCGCGGTTGGTCGGCTTCGACACCAGCACCTTGAAGCCGCAGCGGGTCCAGAACGTCCGCCAGTACGCCAGGTAGTCCATGGCGAACATGGCCCGGGGGATGCCGAGGGTGCGGGCGTCGTCGGGGGCGGCCGGCAGGTCGCTGGTGTCTTCAAAAAGCGCTTCGCGGCGGGCGAACAGGTCCTCGATGACCGGCTGGGTGGGGCTTTTCCTGCGCTTGCGATAGCGGTCGGAGCACTTGTCGCCCCAGTAGGTCTTTTCGCCCTCGACGTCGAATTCCTGGATGATGCAGCGGTTGGAGCAGCCCTTGCAGGTGAACTCGCGCAGGCTGTAATCGACCTGGCCCAGGTCGTAGCCGCGGAAGCGGCTGCGCGGGCGGCCGCCCTCCCTCGCGGAAACGTACTCGCCCTGCGGGCCGCCGGCCTCGGTCGCCAGCGCCCCGGCCTGCGCAGCGAGCATCTTCTCCCGCGCCAGCAGGGCCGCCCCGATCGCCCCGATCACCCCGTTGTGCGGCGGCACGATGATCTCCTTGTCCAGCACCGCCGCAAACGCCGCCGCCACCGAGTCGTTGTACGCCGTGCCCCCCTGGAAAAAGATGCACTCGCCGATGTGCCGGCCGCGAACCACCCGGTTGATGTAGTTATACACCACCGAGTAGGCCAGCCCCGCCACCAGGTCGGCCTTGGCCGCCCCGCGCTGGAGGTAATCGTTGACGTCGCGCTCCATGAAGACGGTGCAGCGCTCGCCCAGGCGGATGGGGGCCTCGCTGGACAGGGCCAGCTCGGCGAACTCGCCGATGATGGCGATGTCCAGCTCCTCGGCCCGCTCTTCCAGGAACGAGCCGGTGCCGGCGGCGCAGGCGTCGTTCATGGTGAAGTCCACCACCACCCCGTCCTGGAGGCTGATGAACTTGGAGTCCTGCCCGCCGACCTCGAAGATGGTGTCGGGCACGCGGCCGTTGAGCATCTTCCGCCCGATGAACATGGCCCCGGTCTTGTGGGCGGTGATCTCGTCGTTGATGGTGTCGGCCCCGACCAGCTCGCCGGTCAGCTCCCGGCCGCTGCCGGTGGTGCCCACGCCGCGGATGACCACGCGCTCGCCGATCTCGGCGGCCACCTCCTTCAGGGCCTCCGTCACCACCTCGATGGGCCGGCCGCGGGTGGGCGTGTAGATCTCCTTGATCACGCTGCCGTCGTCGTCAATGACCGCCACGTTGGTCGAGACCGACCCCACGTCCAGCCCCAGCCAGGCGTCCGCCTTTTCGCCGCCGTAAGGCAGCTCGTAAGCCTCCACGCGGTCGCGCAGCAGCACCACGCGATGCATGCTCAGCGGCTCGGCCGTCGGGAACTTCCCGTGGGCCAGGTCCGACGCCGCCCGCAGCTGCCCCATGGCCGAACGCAAGCTCCATCGCCGCCTCGCCGCCGTCGCCTCGGCCGGGTGGCCATGCTCGGCCGCGGATTCGACCCCGGCCCAGGCCGCCACGGCCGCGCCCACCGCCGGCACGTGGGCGAAACACGCCGGAACCACCAACTCCTGCTCGCCCAGCTCGAAGGCCTCGGCCATGGCCCGCACGACGGCGGCGTTGGCGGCCACCCCGCCGATGAGGGCCACCGGCTTCTCCACCGGATGCGACCGCACCACCGCCATGCGGAAGTTGCGGGCCACCGCCTTGCACAGCCCGGCCAGTACCTCCGCCGGCGTGTAGCCCTTCTGCTGGGCGTGGATCATGTCGCTCTTGGCAAAGACGCTGCACCGGCCGGCGATCTGGGCGGCGCGGTCGGCCGCCAGCACGAGCCGCCCGACGTCCTCGACGGGGAATCTCAGCCGCCCGGCCTGCTGGTCGATGAACGAGCCCGTCCCGGCGGCGCAGTCGCCATTGGTGGCGTAATCCACGATGTCGTAGCCGGTCTCCGCCCGGGCCAGCAGCAGGTACTTGCTGCTCTGCCCGCCCATCTCAAAGACGGTGCGGACCTGCACCCCCAGCGCCGCCATGCCCAACGCCACGGCCCGGAACTCGTTCAGCGTGCGGGCGGAGAGCTTCTCGGCCACCAGCGGCCCGGCCGAGCCGGTCAGGCACACGGCGGCCACGTTATCCTGACCCACAACGGCCGCGGCCTCCTCCAGCAGCTCGGTGGCGCTCTCGATCGGCCGGCCGCGGGTGCGGCGATAGGTGCTGAGGTACAGGTCCCAGCGGCCGCACCGGCCGGCCGGCGCGAACGGCCGGTCGCGAAACTCCAGGGGTTGACCCGGCGGGGCCAGCAGGGCCGCCGTTATGCTGACGGCCCCAATGTCCATCCCCACGACGCATTCCATACCCTGGCTCCGCTCCCTCACGGCAAGCCACCTCCGGCCGGGCCGGCAGGTGCAAGTGCAAAAGGTCCGCAACATTATGTCGGTCCGGCCCGGCCGCTTTCAAGACAAAAGGTACGGGTCGGACAGCTTACGATGGGGAGTGAGGCTGCGGATCGGGATTTGGCGCCCCTGCCGCCGGCCGGGCGGTCGGGAAGCCGCTCAGCAAGCAGCTCACCGCCTGCGCCGCATCATTAGCAGCGCGCCCAGGAGGATGAGCCCCAGCGCCGCCGGCTCGGGGATGGCGGCCATCTCCAACCGGGCCGATTCGGCCAGCAGGCCCGGCGGCATTTGCGTCGGCACGCCGCCGAGGATCTGGGCCTGCGGATGCACCACGCCATGCAGGTAGTAAAGGTTCAGGCCGGCCAAGTCCAACTGGCAGTTCCGGCCGACGAACAGATGCTTCACGTAAAGGGCTTCCGCCCCTTCCCAGTCGGGCTGATTGTCGAACTCGTCAACCAACTGGACCAGGCCGACATCGCGGCCACGGCCCAGCTTCAGCGCGTCCAGGGCGAAGTTCAGCTCGAGGCCCTCCGGCTCGGCCCCCAGGTCTTCTCCGCCCACCTCCAGGGTGCACACGTCCTCGGTTCCGCCGTCGAAGATCAGCGACAGGCTGCCCAGCCCGGCCAGTGCGGCCGGATCGGTGCTGTGGTTATCGAACACGGCCCCGGTCATGTGGATGGTGCCGCCCGATACGGCCGTGAACGTGCTCGCCGGCCCGAAACTGAGCCGCTCGGAGACGGCAATCTTCGCTGCCGGGCCGGCGATTTCCAGGGTCCCGGCTCCCTGCCCGCCCACGTAAACGTTCGCGGCCCTGAGGCTGCCTCGCGAGATGCTGTAGACGCCATGGGAGCCAGGATAGCGGCCGAGGTAGAGGCTGTCCCCTACCGTGTTGGTCCCGCCGGTCTGGGTGAAAAGCCCGGTGCCCAGCAAAGCGATACACTGGTCCCCCCCCGACCAGAGGCCACCAGCGTTCAGCTCGTACGTCCCGGCCGTTCCTGGAAGGAAGCCCAGCCAAAGCCCCTGTTGCGTCGCGTTTCGGCCCCCGGTCTGTCTGAACGTACCCTGGCCCCCGTAGCCGACATACTGATGAGACCCCGACCACACTTCGCCAGCTCTCAACTCGTAGGTTCCGGCTGAAGGTCTGCCGTAGCCGAGGTACAGGGCGCCTCCGATGGTATTCGTCCCGCCGGTTTGAGTGAAAACCCCAAGGCCATCGTAACCCAGATACTCATCGCCCCCTGAACGCAGCCCGCCGCCGCTCAATTGGTATGTCCCCGTGAAGCCCTGGAAAAAGCCCAGACCCAGATCCTCTCCCACCGTGTTAGTGCCCCCTTTGTGGACGAAAAGCCCCGGCGCGCCGGTGGCGATCCAAACTTCACCCTGAGTCGCATTGCAGCCGCCGGTCTGGACGAAGACCCCCGCACCGAAGAGACCTATGTATTGACGCCCGCCGCACCAAAGCTCGCCGGCCCTCAGCTCGTACCTTCCAACGGATCCTCCCGAGTGACCGATCGTAAGGTCATCGCTGATGGTGTTGACCCCGCCGGTCTGACGCAAATGTCCCATGCTCCCCAAGCCGACGACCTGCTCACCTGCCTGGAGTTCCCCGCCGCTCAATTCGTACGTCCCGGAGGATCCTCGGTCGCCGCCGAGATACAGCCGGTGGCTCATGGTGTTACGCCCGCCGGCCTGCCTGAACAGGCCCGTTCCCTTGTCTCCGACGAACTGTGAATATGTCCGCAGCTCGCCGCCGTCGAGTTCGTAGGTTCCGGACGATCCCTCCAGCCAGCCCAGGAAAAGGCCTCGAGCGGTGTTTGTCCCGCCCTTCTGGGTGAAGAGTCCTGCGCCGGCGTATCCGATGCCCTGATGCTCGCCGCTGGAAAGCTCGCCATCGTTCAGCTCGTAGCTGCCCCCTGACCCTTCCCTGTAACCGAGGAAAAGGTAGGTTCGAACAGCATTGGTCCCCCCGTCTTGAACGAAGCGCCCGCTGCCCTTGTAGCCGACGTACTGGCCGTTGTCTGTCGCTAGCTGGCCGCCCCGCAGCTCGTACGTCCCGGAGGATCCTTCCCCGAAACCGATGTAGAGTTTGTACTGGACTGTATTGGTCCCGCCGGTCTGGCGGAAACGTCCCGTGCCCTTCCAGCCGACGTACTGGTCGTAGCCTGTCGCTAGCTGACCGCCCCGCAGCTCGTACGTCCCGGTCGAGCCTGCGTTGAGGCCCACATAGAGG
>LJUF01000163.1 GCA_001303665.1 Phycisphaerae bacterium SM23_33
GCCGGCTGCAGCCGCTTGGGCGGGGGAGAGGCCTCGTGCAGCACCCCGTCGATCCTGTACTTGACCTTCAGCACCTTCTCGAACGGCTCGACGTGGATGTCGCTGGCCCGCGACTCGACGGCCTCCAGGATGACCAGGTTGACCAGGTTCACGACGGACGGTTCACGGGCCAGCTCCTGCAACTGGCTGGCCAGGTCCTCTTCACCGGCCTCAACCTTTCCCGGGACGGTATCCAGATCCGCGATCATCCGCGCGACCGTCGAGCCGTATAGCCGCCGGCTGGCCTCGAGAAGCTCGCCTTCCGGGCAGTAGTGTCGCTCGATCCGTTTGCCGCTCAGGACGCGCGCCGCTTCGACGGCGAAGCGATCGAACGGATCCGCCATCGCCAAGCGAAGCGTGCGATTGTGAATCCCGATCGGCAGCACCCTGTGTCGAAAGGCGATCTCCGCCGGAATGGCGGCTAACGCCTCCGCCGCAATTTCGTGGCCCTCGGGATTGAACCTGGGGACCCCGGCCTGTTCGACCAACGCCTCGATGACCGTTTGCCGGTCCAGGTGGCCGAGCTCGCACAGCAGTTCACCCAGCCGCTGCCCGCGCCGCTGCTGCAGCGCCAAGGCCTCTTCGAGCTCGGCTTCGGCCAGCTTGCCCTTCTCGATGAGAAGCTGCCCCAACGGCCTTTGCGCGCCCGGCGGATGACCGGGATGGTTACGTGCGCTCATCGTCGAATCCCATGGAGAGTTCCCGCCCCACCCCGGGCCAGTCCACAAGCCCAATCGCTGCGTTCCCGGCATCCAGTGTACACGCAGCCGCCCAAGAGTCAACCCACAGCAGGGCGCGAATCCGGCCAAGACGCCTGGATAAAGCTCCTTCCGGCACCCGGTCTCGAAGAGGCCTCCACCTGCTCGCGCTGCTCAATACGTCCCGCCACTGAATCCCGGATACGAAAGGTTCCGCCGGCCGGTTCAAAATCTTCCTCTCCGTCCACCCCGCACCGCGGACATTGTCGCGAGGGGCCCATCCTGCACCTGCTCTCGGTCGGCCTCTGCAACCCTTGCTTACGGAACCAGGCCGAAAGGTTACAGGCCGCTCAGGGGTTTCCGCCCTGCACCGCAACAGGCGGTTCACCCAGCCGCCCTCGGCGCACGGCCGCCGGGGCACACCGGTGCGCGCTGACCGAATGCGAACACACCCTTCCTCCTACTTAGACGCGCAACTTTCGGTGTTTTGTGCGCTTTCCATCTTTTTTTTTGGCCGGCCGCGGCGAGCTTCGGGCCGCCGGCAACCGCGCCGCTGGCCTGCGGTTGGCTCACGTGAGGCCGGGGGACCGCCACGGCCGGAAGTTCAAGTGGACGAATACGTCCCTGGCAGGGGACAAGGTCGTCGGCTGCGGCACGGTCCCGCCCGACCACTGAGGGCTGATCACCCTCCGAGGTCTGGTCGTCAACAAGACAAGCAACCGCATAAGGATCAAGCGTTGAAAACACGCGAAGGAGGCTGCCCGCAGCACCGGTCCGGACACGGCGTGCCCGCAAGCCGCGCCACCCTTAGATCACAAGTAACGGACCACTGCTTGAGCTTGCGGATGTGCTGCCAGGTCATCATTAAGGTGTCTCAGGGCAAGCAGTAATAGAGCGCCTTGGGCCGGCCGGGCGGTCGGCGGCGCCGCGGGGCCTGCCAAATCCAGCAGCGGCGGCATTCCTCGCGGCCGATTTGACACCGCCTGCGGCCCCGGCATAGAGATAAGTAACTTCCGAAAAATGGCTTAGCTCGCTGGCACGGGCGTTGCTGTCAGATCCGGATGGTATCACTGTGAACACGCTGTAGACGACAGGAGCTGAGCATGGCCACGAAAAAAATCGTTGGGATAGACCTGGGGACCACCAACAGCTGCGTGGCGGTGATGGAGGGGGCCTCCTCCAAGGTGCTGATTAACCAGCAGGGCTCCCGGCTGACCCCCTCGGTGGTGGGATTCACCGACAAGGGGGAGCGGCTGGTGGGTCAGCCCGCCCGGCACCAGCAGGTCACCAATCCCAAGAACACCGTCTTTTCCATCAAGCGGTTCATGGGCCGGCGGCACAACGAGGTGGCCCAGGAAGAAAAAATGGTCCCCTACGAGATCGTGGGCGGGCCGGAAGAACTGGTTAAGGTCCGCGTCCGCGGCAAGACGTACACCCCTCCGGAAGTCAGCGCCATGATCCTCCAGGACCTGAAGCGGACGGCGGAGGACTACCTGGGCGACAAGGTCGAGCGCGCGGTCATCACCGTGCCGGCCTACTTCAACGACTCCCAGCGGCAGGCCACCAAGGACGCTGGCGAGATCGCCGGGCTGAAGGTCGAGCGGATCATCAACGAGCCCACGGCGGCGGCCCTGGCCTACGGGCTGGACAAGAAAAAGAGCGAGAAGGTGGCCGTCTTCGACTTCGGCGGCGGCACCTTCGACATCTCCATCCTGGACATCGGCGACAACGTCTTCGAGGTGCTGGCCACCAACGGCAACACCCACCTGGGCGGCGACGACCTGGACGAGGTGCTGATCCACCACGTGGCCGACGAGTTCAAGCGGACCGAGGGCATCGACCTCCGCAGCGACGCCATGGCCCTGCAGCGGCTGAAGGAGGCCTGCGAAAAGGCCAAGTGCGAGCTGTCCACCGCCATGGAGGCCAACATCAACCTGCCCTTCATCACCGCCACCCAGTCCGGGCCCAAGCACCTGACCATGACCGTCACCCGGGCCAAGTTCGAGCAGCTGTGCGAGCCCATCTTCGCCAAGCTCGTCGGGCCCTGCAAGCAGGCGCTGTCCGACGCCAAGCTCACCGGCGAGGACATCAACGAGGTCATCCTGGTGGGCGGGTCCACCCGCATCCCCCGGGTCAACCAGATCACCCAGGAGATCTTCGGCAAGGACCCCAACAAGTCGGTCAACCCGGACGAGGCGGTGGCCCTGGGGGCGGCCATCCAGGCGGCCATCCTGGCCGGCGAGGTCGAAGAGCAGATGGTGCTGCTGGACGTAACCCCGCTGTCGCTGGGGGTGGAGACCCTGGGCGGGGTGATGACCGCCCTGATCCAACGCAACACCACCATCCCCACCGAGAAGAAGGAGATCTTCTCCACCGCCGCCGACAACCAGACCGAGGTGACCATCCACGTGCTCCAGGGGGAGCGCGAGTTCGCCCAGGACAACCGCACGCTGGGTCGGTTCAACCTCACCGGCATCCCGCCGGCGCCGCGCGGGGTGCCGCAGGTCGAGGTGGCCTTCAACATCGACGCCAACGGCATCCTGAGCGTCTCGGCCAAGGACATGGCCACCGCCAAGGAGCAGTCCATCGAGATCAAGGGCTCCTCCGGCCTGAGCCAGGGGGAGATCGAGAAGATGCGCGAGGACGCCGAGCTGCACGCGGCGGAGGACAAGAAGCGGCGCGAGCTGGTGGACCTGAAGAACCAGGGTGACAACTTCGCCTACAACATGGAAAAGATGCTCAGGGAGCAGGGCGAGAAGGTCTCGGCCGAGGACCGCAGCAACATCGAGTCGGCCATCTCGCAGCTGCGCGAAACCCTCAAGGGCGACGACGCCAACGCCATCAAGCGGGCCATGGAGAACCTCCAGAAGGCTTCGCACAAGGTGGCCGAGGCCATGTACCAGGCCGCCGGCGCCTCCAGGGGACCGTCCGGCCCGACGGCCCCTCCGCCGCGCGAGGAGGAAAAGAAAGACAAGGGCGAGGACGACGTCATCGACGCCGAATACGACGTGAAAGAATAAACGGCTCGGATAGACCCGATGCATCCGTAAAGCCCGCGGACAGCCGTCCGCGGGCTTTCTTCATTCATGGGTCCGCCCTTTCCCATGCCCCGCGTCCCGTGTACCATCGCGGCCGGGTAACGTGTTTCAACGCGGAGAAAGGACATGTACGAGATCGGCCGGGCAGAGATCGACGCGGTGGCGAAGGTCATCCGCAGCCGCAAGCTGATGCGCGACTTCGGCGGCCAGGGGACGTGGTGCGAGCGCTTCGAGGCCGCCCTGGCCCAGAAGCTGGGCGTCAGGTACGCCCTCACCACCTGCAGCGGCACCACGGCCCTCATCGCCGCCCTGGTGGGCCTGGGGATCGGCCCGGGCGATGAGGTGATCGTCCCGGCGTACACCTTCATGGCCACGGCCCTGGCTCCACTGGCGGTGGGGGCGATCCCCATCATCGCGGAGGTGAACGAGACGCTGATGATCGACCCGGCCGACGTCGAGCGCAAGGTCACGCGGTACACCCGGGCGATCATCCCAGTGGACATGATCGGCCGGGCGTGCGACATGTCGGCCATCCTGCGGACCGCCCGCCGGCACAGGCTGTACGTCGTCGAGGACGCCTGCCAGGCGGTGGGCGGGTCGTACCGGGGCAGGCGGCTGGGCGCCATCGGCCACGCCGGGGCGTACAGCTTCAACTACTACAAGAACATCTCCTGCGGCGAGGGCGGGGCGGTCCTGACCCAGCGCCGCGACGTGTACGAGCGCGCCCTGATCTACCACGACGGCGCCCTGACGCTGTACACCAGCGCCCAGCGGCCGCGGGAGACGATCTTCGCCGGCGGCAAGGTCCGCTTCTCGGAGGTCCACGGAGCGATCATGTTCCAGCAGCTCAAGCGGCTGGATCGGATCCTGAATCGCCTCCGCGCCCGCCAGGCGGCCATGAGGGAAATCCTGAGCAAGGCCAAGGGCTTTCGCCTTAACCCCTCCAACGAGATCGAGGGCGACTGCGGCAGCTCGCTGCCGCTGCTGTTCGAGACGCCCAGGCAGGCCCTGGCGTTCATGGCCGCGCACGCCAAGCACCTCGGGATGATCCGCCCCTACGACACCGGCAAGCACGTGTACACCCGCTGGGAGCCGGTCCTGAATAAGCGCGGCGGGCACCATCCCATGCTCAACCCCTACCGCTATGCCAGACGCAAGATCAGCTACAGCAAGGACATGTGCCGAGCGTCGCTGGACATCCTGGCCCGGACGGTCACCCTCACGGTGCCGTACAGGGCGACCGTCGCCGAGGCGAGGGCCTCGGCCAGGAAGCTGCTCGGCTGATCCCCGCGGCCGCCGGAAGCGAAACCGATGCGGTTCTTCGACTGCAACACGTACGTCGGCCTGCCCATGAACCCGCCGCCGGGACAGCCCGCCCGCCCGGGCGTCTCGGCCCAGGAGCTGCTGGCGGCGATGGACCGGGCCGGCATCGAAAAGGCGCTGGTCTGGCACGTCGCCCAGCGCGACTACGACCCCCTGGCCGGCAACGAGCTGCTGGCCGAGGCCATCGCCGGCCACGACCGGCTGGCGGGCTGCTGGACGCTGCTGCCGCCCCAGTGCCGCGAACTGGGCGACCTGGACGAATGGCTCGCCCGCGCCGCCGCCGCCGGCGTCCGCGCGTTTCGGGCCTTCGGCCAGGAGAACCGCTACCTGCTCCGCGGCGAGGCCCTCGGCGACGTCCTCAGCCGGCTGGCGGCCGGCCGGCGGCCGCTGATCCTCTCGGTCGGAAAGGAATGGCAAGCGCTCTACGACCTGCTGGGTGAGTTCCCGGAGCTGACCGTCATCCTGGCCGACCTGGACTGCTGGGGGACCGACCGCTACTTCCGCCCGCTGATCGAACGCTATCCCAACGTGTGCGTCGAGATCAGCGGCTACATTCTCGACGGCGGCATCGAGGCCTTCGTGGGCGATTACGGGGCCGGGCGAATGCTGTTCGGCTCGGGCTTCCCGGCGGCCTACCACGGCGGGATGATGCTGGCGCTGGCCCACGCGGAGATCTCCGAGCAGGACAAGCAGGCCATCGCCGCCGGCAACCTCGATCGCCTGCTGGGGGAGGTCGGGCCATGATCAGCGACAGCGCCCTGGCCGAATCGTTCTTCCGACACGGCCGCTCCGACGCCTGCCCCATCATCGACATGCACGGCCACATGGGGCGGTGGAAGGGCATCTACTTTCCGCGGGCGTCGGCCGAGGCCATGATCCACACCATGGACCAGTGCGGCGTCCGGCTGCTGGTGTTCTGCCACCACGCCGCCCTGTTCTGCCCGGACATCGGCAACGCCGCCAGCGCCCGGGCCGTGCGCAAGTTCCCCGACCGCCTGCGGGCCTACCTGGGCGTCAACCCCCACTACGGCGCGGCCCTGGCCGCCGACCTGGCCGGCTTCGACGACAACCGCGACGTCTTCGTCGGGCTGAAGCTGCTGGCGTCCTATCACCAGGTGCCCTGGGACGCCCCGGCGTACGAGCCGGCGTGGAGGTTCGCCGACCAGCGCGGGCTGCCGGTGCTGGGCCACACCTGGGGCGGCAGCAGCCTGGACGGCCCGGAGCAGGTCCGCCGGGCCGCGGAGAAGTACCCCAACGTCCGCCTGCTGCTGGGCCATTCTCTGCACGGGGACTGGGGCGAGGCCGCCGCCATCGCCAGGGACTTCCCCAACGTGTACCTGGAGCTGACGGCCGTGCTGGACGACCGCGGCGTCCTGGAAACGTTCGTCGCCGCCGGGCTGAGCGGCAAGCTGCTGTTCGGCACCGACCTGCCCTGGTTCGACCCGCACCACGGCATCGGGGCGATCCTCTCGGCCGAGATCACCGACGAGGACCGCCACAACATCCTCCACCGCAACGCCGAGCGGCTGCTGGCCGACGTCGGCGCGAAACCGAACTGACAGACAAGGGGCACGCTATGGCAGAACCAGCGGCCTTCGGATCTCGCAGGCGCGTGGAGAAGGGAAGCCTCCTGATCGAGGGCATCCCGGAGATACCCGCGCGGGTGGCCCAGCGCCTGCACCAGTATCAGAACACGCGCGGGGCCTCGCTGCAGGACTGGCTGCCCGACGGGAACAGCATGCTCATCTCGACACGTTTCGCCCAGACCGCCCAGATCCACCTGGTTCGGACGCCCGGCGGGGCACGGCGACAGCTCACCTACTTCGACGAACCCGTCGGCGGAGCCTGGACGTGCCCAGACCCGGCAGCCAGCGGCTTTCTCTTCACCAAGGACGTCGGCGGATCGGAGTTCCACCAGATCTTCCTCTTCGACATGAGCACCGGGGCGTGCCGCATGCTCACCGACGGGGAATCCCGCAACGGCGGCGTCTGCTGGTCCAATCGGGGAGACCGCTTCGCCTATCACACGACCGTCCGCAACGGCCGCGACTTCGACCTCCACGTGGGCGGCACCCACGCCAGGCCCACGGCCGTCCTGGAACGGGAAGGCGAGTGGTGGCCGCTGGACTGGTCGCCGGACGACACCAAGCTGCTAGTGATGCAGTACGTATCCGTCCATGAGTCGTACCTGTATCTCCTGGACGTCACGTCCAAGACGCTCACGCCGTTCCGCCCCACCGACGAACGGGTGTACTACGACACCGCCCGATTCGCCCGGGACGGCCGGGGGATCTACTTTACCTGTGACCAGGACGGCGAGTTCCGCCGGCTGTGGCACGGCGATCTCCAG
>LJUF01000164.1 GCA_001303665.1 Phycisphaerae bacterium SM23_33
GTAGAAGCGGGTCCAGCGCCCGCCGGGCCCGGCGGGGAAGTAGCCGATGCCCCAGTCGACGTCGACCTCGGCGGCCCACTGGGCCGAGTAGGGCCCGCCGCGGATGATCGCCAGCCGCCCGGTGGCGAAGAGCTCCTGGTTGGCCGGCATCTCGCTGGCGTCGCTGGCGACGGCCCGCGGGGTGTAAGGCAGCAGGCTGAGCATGTACTCGATGCCGGCGACGGCCTTGGGGGAGTCGCAGACGGCGCGCCATCCGGCCCGGCCGCCGCTCATCAAGCGGCCGCAGCCGCCGCAGGTAGCCTGGTCGGGCTCGACGATGTCGTCGACGTCGTTGCGGCGACCGCAGTGCGGACACACGATCGCTTTCTGAAGGATCCTGCCGCCGCCTTGCCACAGGTTGCACATGGCGTGGGCGGAGTTGTCCCGCATGTAGCCGTACCGCTGCACCGTCCGCCCCTTGACCTGCGCCGGGCCGGTGCAGCGCCGGACCGTGTCGCGGAACTGCTCCCAGGTCCACTGCGTCGGGTCGTACTCGATGCCGGCGTCGCGAAGTGCCTGGCGGTTGTACAGCAGCAGCGAGCAGCCCCAGCCGAACGGCAGCCCGTAGGTCTTGCCCTCCCAGCGGAAGCTCTCCGCCGCGGGCCCGTAGAACACACCCGTGTCGTAGCCGTCGCGGGCGATCAGGCCGTCCAGCCCCAGGTAATGCCCGTCGGCGGCGAAGACGGTGAAGTAGTCGTCGTCGCTGAAGAACACGTCGGGGGCGATGCCGGCGACCAGGTCGCGCTTGATGATCTGGCGGAAATCACCGACGTTCGGCTCCAGCTTGATGTGGATGTCGGGATTCAGCTCCATGAAGCGCCGGGTGAGGCGGCTGAAGAGGCTGATGGCCTTCACCGAGCCGGGGAAGGCGAAGCGAATCTGCGTCTGGTGCGGGGCGGCCTGCTCGCTGGGCCGCGTGCTGAGCAGGTAGATGCCCAGCGCGACCACGGTGATCAGGGCGGCGACGACGTAGCGCATGGTCCGGCCCCTACTCCTTCATGCCGCTGAGTTGGATGCCCCGGGTGAAGAACCGCTGGTTGAACAGGAACACCAGCAGCGTGGGGACCATCACGATCAGCGAGGCGGCCATCAGCAGGTTGTACTCCACCGAGAACTTGTCCTGAAACGCGCTGAGCCCGATGGGCAACACCTTCATGTGCAGCGACTGGGTGGCGAACAGCGGCCACTGGAACGCCCCCCAGGAGGCCAGGAACGTGAACGTCGCCAGCGTGGCCAGGGCCGGCTTGCTCAGCGGCAGGATCACGTGCAGCCACACCCGCAGCTTGCCGCAGCCGTCGATGCGGGCGGCGTCCTCCAGGTCGGTCGGCACCGACAGGAAGAACTGCCGAAGCATGAACGTGCCGTAGGCGCTGAACAGCGCCGGCAGGATGAGGGCGCGGTAGGTGTCGAACCAGCCCAGGATCTTCATCAGCACGAAGGTCGGCACGATGGTGACGGCCGCAGGGATCATCATCGTCGCCAGGTAGGCCAGGAAGAACTTGTTCCGCCCCGGCCAGCGCAGCCGGGCGAAGGCGTACGCCGCCAGGGCGCTGGTCAGCACCTGGCCCAGCGTGACCGCCAGCGAGACGAACAGGCTGTTGAGGTAGAACCGCCCGAAGGGCATGGACTGCCAGGCCTTTCGGAACGAGTACGTCCACTGCGCCCAGGCGCGGGCCCACAGCGGTTCGGGCAGGACGATGAGCTCGATCCGGCAGATGGTCGCCAGGTTGACGTATCCGGCGTCGCCGGGCGGATCGCGCCGCAGCTGGACGACCTCGCGGCCCAGCGGGTCAAACTGCTCGGGGCGGAAATAGCAGTGGACCTCTTTCCAGCCGTCGAATCCCGCCCGGAGGTCCTCGGCGGCCCGGTACACAAAGCCGTCGCCGTGGACCGCGACGCGGAGCCGGTGGCCCGACCCGTCGCCCCGCAGCCAGAACGCCAGCGTGCTGACCGGCACGTCGGGCAGCTCCGAAGCCCTCAGCTCGATGCTGCGGGTCAGCTGCCCCTGCCGGGTGAAGTCCACCGACAGCGCCAGGCTTCCCTGTCCCTGGCGCGTCGGGCGGTCGGGACGGCGGTTGTCGGCCTCGTCGAAGTCGCGCAGCAGCAGGTCCTGGAAGTCGGGCGTCGTGGCCGACAGGTAGTCCACGAACCAGTTGGCGGCGGGCGCGGCCGAGGGCATCTTCGGCAGCCAGCGGTCCGGCTCGCTCTCCATGGTGTGCTTGTCCTTCAGGGCCGTGCAGACCATCCAGGCGAAGGGCACCAGCATGCTCACGGCGCCGACCAGCAGGACGGCGCGGACGAGGGCCGCCTGAGTGAGGTTCAGCCGCCCGCGCCGGTATCGCCGCCACCTGATCTGCATGATTCCATCACCGCGCGACCGCCGCCGGGGCCGGTCGCCGCCGAGGCCGCCATCGCGCTGTTTCACGATTGCAGGCCCGGCTCAATAGTGCACCCTCCGCTGGCCGTAGCGCCAGTTGATCAGCGTCAAGGCCAGGATGATGGCGAACAGCACCCACGCCGCCGCCGAGGCGTAGCCCATGTCCTGGTCCTGGAAGAAGGCCCGGTTGTAGATGAAGTAGTCCACGGTCGTGGTGGAGCCGGCCGGACCGCCGCGCGTCATGACGTACGCCTGCTGGAAGCCGCCCTGGAAGCCGTGGATCACGCCCATGATGAGGATGAAGAACGTCGTGGGGCTGACCATCGGCCAGGTGATCTCGCGGAAGCGCTGCCAGGCGTTGGCGCCGTCGATCTCGGCCGCCTCGTACAGCTGCTCGGGGATTCCCTGCAGCGCGGCCAGGTACAGCAGCATGGTCAGCCCGCCCATCTGGTGCCACCAGCCCATGAGGATGAAGGCGGGCTTGGCCGTGCCGATGCCGCCCAGCCAGTTCGGCGGCTGCCAGGTGATCCACCCCGCCGGTCCGCCCAGGGCGCCGATGACAGCGTTCAAGGCGTCGCGCATCGCCAGCAGCGACCGGTTGATCACCCCGACGTCCGGCTGATACAGCGCCTGCCAGAGGATGTACAAGGCGATGGCCGAGCAGACCGTCGGCAGGAAGTAGATCGTTCGATGCACCACGACCTCGCGCAGCCGCTGGTTGAGCAGCATGGCCATGGCCAGGCACATCACGATCCGCCCGCCCACGCCCCAGGTCATCAGCACCAGGGAGTTCCACAGCGCCTGCCAGAACAGCGGGTCGCTGGCCTGCGGACGGATCACCGCCGCCCAGTAGGTGCGCACGCCCCACCCCATGGTCAGCAGGACCGCCGCCGCCGCCCACCGCACCGGACGCGGCCAGGCCGACCATCGCCGAACGACCACCACCGCCGCCGCGATCACCCCGGCCGCCAGCGCGACCCCGGCGACCACCGCCGCAGCCGACGCATCCGTCGTAAACCCCAGCAGCTTGGCGAAGTTGGCCAGCCCCATCCAGTCGATGGCGCTCAGCTCGAGCCGGCTGCCCTGCCACCGGCAGAACCCCAACACCAGGCTGGCCGTCACCGGAAGCACCACGAAGACGAGCACGCCGATGAGGTTCGGCAGGACGAACAGCACGCTGGTCAGCTTGTCGATGCGTCGTGCCGTCTTGGAGGAAACAGGTCGCATGGCACCCGAGGGCATTGTGGTCCGAAGCGTTCGCTTCGTCAAGGTCTTGCCGGACAGCCGCGCAGGCGGTCCTGGTACAGGGGGGCGCGCGGGGCCCGTGACGGCCGTGCGGGAGGGCTCGGCGCAGTTGGCGCGTACGAAGGCCGGGCGGCGGATGAAATCACACGGAAAAGTCCGGGGCGACGGAGAAACTCCGTCGGCATCGAGTCAGAAGGCCGTGCTGGAGGACGAAAATGGCCGAAACGTGGTCCAGCGACAGGCAGACGAAGGGTCTCGCGAACCGAGAACCGGCTTGCCAAAGCCCGGAGGCGAGTTAGAATCATAGCAAGGGCTGGCGATGGTCGTCAGCAAGTGTTCATCCCGGAAATCCCGACAAAGATGTCATCAAGGAGCCAGGACCGTGAAAGCTAAAGCAAAACCACCAATCCCCAGATATCACTACAAGCTCGTCACGGTATCAGGCTCCCAAGATATAGGCCGTGTGGAAACGGCATTGCGGAAACGGCTGGGTGCTTCTGGTTTGAGTTTCTTTGCGATTATCCACCAGAGTGGGGGCTGCGATGTTATGGGCGACTCCGGGGTGAGTCCTCTGCAGGATGCTGCTCTTCGGAATGCACGCGCCGTGGCGGCTGAGATCAAAAGAAGCCTGAAAGGAAAGCCCGCGCATGGCCATGGCCCCGACCACAGTGACGAAGCTCGATGAACTGATGACCGCCATCCGAGGTTACGACGATCCTCGTCGGGCTGCAGGCGAATGGAGGCAGGTGTACAGACTGCTACAGAAAACCGAGCTGCCGTCGGCTCGCGTGACGCATGTCGTGGGGATGCGGGACGTGGCTGGGTTGACTGAGCTGATCGATCAGCTTCGCGCCCCCGCAGCAGCGGCCGCGCCGCCGGACGCCCCAAGCGCGGAGACCTGCCGGCGAGCCCTGCGGGCGTTCCGCAAGCGGCTGGCGCTGACTCGTCTGGACGATGAATCGCGGATCAGCAGCCACAGCCCGCTGTCCAAGGGCACAGAGTCGCGCCTGACCGCCATCATCCCGCCGAGCGAGTGGCCCGAATCCGTTTGGGAGGAACTGGTCCGTCAGGGCAGGCTGCGTTACATCGGCCATGGGTTCTACGAACTGCCGAAGCCGTAGCGGCGGGCCGGACCGTGCCTTCGGGAACTTCGCGCATTTGCCCTTGATCCAGACCTTGACGGAGTTTTCCCGCAGAACGGGACACAGCCAGACCGAGTTTCCGGACGGAGGCGGGGCCCCATCTGGTATCATCCCTGGGGAATCGAAATGCCGTCGTTGCCGAAAAATCCTCTCGCCCCCGACCGCTCGGTCGCGTCCCACGGCCGGCCTGCCGTGGACATGCCGCACGTCCTGCCGATGTCGCGCCGGGAGATGGACCGACTGGGCTGGCAGGAGCTCGACGTGCTCCTGGTCAGCGGCGACGCCTACGTCGATCACCCTTCCTTCGGCACCGCCCTGCTTGGCCGTTGGCTCGTGCTGCACGGCTATCGCGTCGGGATCGTCGCCCAGCCGCGATGGGCGAGCCCCCAGGACCTGCTGGCCATGGGCCGGCCCAGGCTCATGGCGGGAGTGACGGCCGGGGCACTGGACTCGATGCTAGCCCACTACACGGCCTTCCGCAAGAAGCGTCACGACGACGCCTACACGCCCGGGGGCCGGGCCGGAGCCCGCCCCAACCGCGCCTGCCTCGTGTACGCCGGCATCGTCAAGCAGGCGTTCCCAAGGCTGCCCATCGTCCTGGGCGGTATCGAAGCCTCGCTCCGACGAATCACCCACTACGACTTCTGGACCGACAAGCTGCGCCGATCCATCCTGCTGGACGCCAAGGCCGACATGCTCCTGTACGGCATGGCCGAGCGCGGCATCCTCGCCGCGGCTCAGCGCCTCCGGGACGGCCTGGCGCTGGCGGGCCCGTCCGTCCCCGGTGCCGCTTACATCGGCAGCCCGGACGATCTGCCCCCCGGCGCCGAGGTGATCGAGCTTCCCTCCCACGAAGACATTCTCGCCGACCCCAGGAAGCTGATGGCCGCCACGCTGGCGATGGAGCAGCACGTTCACCACGCCACCGCCTACGCCGTGCACCGCGTCGAAGGCCGATCGCTCATCCTCACGCCCCCGCGGCCGCTCGCCACGAGGGAACTCGATCAGCTCTATGCCCTTCGCTTTACGCGCGAGCCGCACCCTTTCTATGAAGGGCGAAAGATTCCTGCGGCCGACATGATCCGCTTCAGCATCAACAGCCACCGCGGCTGCGGAGGCGGCTGCTCCTTCTGCACGCTCGCGGTCCACCAGGGACGGAGGATCCGCTCGCGCAGCCCTGCGTCGATCCTCAAGGAAGCCGAGTCCCTCGCCCGTAACCGGCGTTTCACGGGCAGCATCAGCGATGTCGGCGGCCCCACCGCCAACATGTGGGGCGGCGTCTGCAGCGACGATCCCGCCCGCTGCCGGCGGGCCAGCTGCCTGTTCCCGGGCATCTGCCCCCACTTCGTCGTCGACCCCATGCGCCTGATCGGGCTCCTTCACAAGGTCCGCGCCGTCAAGGGCATCAAACACGTCCGCGTCGCCAGCGGCATCCGGCACGACCTGGCCCTGAAGGATGTCCGCTACATCCGCGCCCTGGTTCGGGATTTCGTCGGCGGCCAGCTCAAGCTCGCCCCCGAGCATGTGGCTGACCAGGTCCTGCGGCTCATGCGCAAGCCGGGCTCAAAGGTCTTTGAGCGGTTCCTGGACCTTTTTGAAAAAGAATGCGCCGCCGCGGGCAAACAGCAGTTCGTGGTCCCCTATCTCATCTCCGCCTTCCCCGGCTGCACTCCGCAGCACATGCAGCAACTCGCCCAATGGCTCGCCCGCCGCGGCTGGCGGCCGGAGCAGGTCCAGTGCTTCATGCCGCTTCCCGGGACGACGGCCGCCGCGATGTACTACGCCGGCATCGACCCCGCCGGCAAGCCCATCCCCGTTGCCCGCACCGACGCCGATCGCCTGAAGATGCACCACATCCTCCTGGGCGACCGGCCAGGCAGGCCCCGGAGATGATCTGGCAGCTGTCTCTGCACTCCTCCAGCGATCTTTGTCAGGATCGCGTTCGCTGCTCTTGAGCTCGACGAGTTCTCCCCTAACTCCCTGGCCCATGCGAGCTTCTTGATCCACAGTCGCTCTTGGTATCTTCCATCGGCTGGCACACAACGGTTGGCGGGCGGATGCGAGGCAACTTCGGTGCCGGCGTTGAAGACCGCATAGGCGTTCTCACCCAGCAATGTCGCTAAAGGCGCCTGCCTGGACGCGACGCTACAACGCAGGACGTCTCCCTGTCATTGTGGACTTTGGCAAATCCAACTCTCGCAAGCCGCCGGGTCACGCTGGCAGTAAGGTCAATGCAGCGGCCTCTGCTGCCAGGCGCTGCGGTGTAGTGAAGCAGCTTTCCGCCTGGTTTCAGAATCCGCAGCAGGTGCGCGTAGAAAGCATCCGCGTACAATTCGCCGGCGATGCTCAACGTGGGTGGGTCGTGGTTGACGATGTCGAATATGGCGTTGCCGAAACCGGGGATTACCTGTGTCGCATCGCCATGGATCCGCTGGATCTTCGGCTCCTGAAAAAGCGACTGTGAGTAAGGGTTCAACCGTGCCATCTCCAGGACGTTCTCGTCCTTCTCGACTACCGTCACGGAGTCGGCCGTGGATGCGGCAAGGATCGCCGTATATCCTAACCCCATACACGCATCCAGCACTGCGCCACGCACGGGCGAGACTAGGCGCAGTTTTGCCTCTGCG
>LJUF01000165.1 GCA_001303665.1 Phycisphaerae bacterium SM23_33
GCGGGCAGGTCCACGTCCCGCCGGCCTCAGCAGCCGCGCCGGTGCTGCTGGGGGGGAGGCCGGATCTTCGTCTTGAGCCACTGTTTCCCCCAGCCGCTCTTGAGATACTTTTCACGTTTTCTGGCTGCGTCGCGTGCGGGGAGCTGCTCTGAATGGACAAGGCTCAGGGGCCGGCGGGGTTTGGTCCAGGAGACCCGTCCGGCTGCATGCTCTTTCAAGCGGCGCCGGAGATCCCCCGTGATGCCGACATACAGGCTGTTGTCTGAGCCTCGGAGAACGTAGACAAACCAAACCATCGCACGTGACTGCGGCCGAGAGGAGTCGAACCTCCACGTCCCGAGGGACACAGGCACCTGAAGCCTGCGCGTCTGCCAGTTCCGCCACGGCCGCGGGTAGGTTGAGCGTACATACTGTACTTCCGGCGCGGGCGATGTCAAGGGCTGCGGGCGATTTTGCACTCGCAGAGGCCCGGCCAAATTCTCAGAAAACTCTTGCCGAGTGACGATATGAGCATAGAATATCCGACCTTTCAGGTTCAGGCTGGAGTTTGGAAATGCCTCGCAGGTGCGCGTTCACAGGCAAGAAGACCCGGACCGGCCGCAAGTACAGCCGGCGCGGCAAGCCCAAATATCTCGGCGGCGTGGGCGTCAAGGTCACCTCCAAGACCAAGCGGCAGTTCAAGCCGAACCTCCAGAAGGTCCGCGCGGTGGTGGACGGGAAGGTGGTTCGGGTTTACGCCTCGGCCAAGGCCATCAGCAGGGGCCTGGTGGTCAAGCCCCCCAGGCGCGACTACACCCCGCCGGCGGAGGAAGCCGGAACCGGGAACCAGTAGCGGGGCGCCAGTAGCCGGGAGCTGCGGACTCAGCGTCCGGGGCTGGCAGGCGTCAATTGCCAGTTGGGCGGATTTGCTTCAGGGCCTCGGCGGCGGCTTGGCGGACGTAATCCTTTTCGTCCTTTAGTGCTTCGCTGAGCGCGGGGACGGCGGCCGCGGCCGGCGGCCCGATTTTCCCCAAGGCCCTGGCGGCCGAGAACCGCACACGACTGTCTTTGTCCTTCAGGGCGTGGATAAGCGCGGGGACGGCCTCTCTGGCGGACGGACCGATTGCCCCCAGGGCAAAGGCGGCGGAGCTCCGCACATCCCATTGCTTGTCCTTCAGGGCCTGGATGAGTTCGGGAATCGCCTGCCTGGCTGGCGCGCCGATCTCGCCCAAGGACCAGGCGGCCAAACTCCTTACACGGACGTCTTCGCTTCTGAGGTCCTTGGTGAAGCGGGGAACGGCCTCTTTAGCGGCAACCGCAGGGTCAATACGCCCCAGCGCGCCGGCCGCATAGGCGCGTACACCAGCGTCTTCGTCGTTCAAGGCCGGGATGAGCGCCGGGACCGCCTCCCGGGCTGACGCTGCCATTCTTCCCAGGGCCTGAGCGGCGGCCCACCGCACTTGACGGTCTTTGTCTTTCAGGGCTCGTATGAGGGCCGGGGCTGCCGCTTTGGCCGCCGGTCCCATCCGGCCCAGCGCCTGAGCCGCACCGTCGCGGCCATTGGGATGTTCGTGTTCCAACGCCCGGATGAGCTGTGGAACAGTCGCGGGCCCCACTTCCACCAGGGCATCCACGAGGCATGCTCGCCCGAGCTCGTCTGTGCCTTTGAAGGCCCGAATGACGTGGGGGACGCCCGGCAGCCCGATGGCCCCCAGGGCATGGGTGACATCGCGCCGCAAAGACCAGCTTTGGGTGTTATTGAATGCTTCCAGGAGCGGACCCGCGGCCACCTCGCCAAGGGCAGCGAGGTCTTTTTCTATTGCTTTACTCTCTCGGACCTCGGGCGGTTTCATCAGCCCCAGCCTGATCAGCCACCGTTGTGGTGGGGTGCGATCTTGGTAACGACCACGCATCTCCGACACGAGGCGGCGGGCCTTGTATTCGGGGGTCTGGGTATGCCGCCACCAGCCAATCGCTGCCAGGGCCGCCAGCAAGATGGCGGCGGCCGGGATGACCCATCGCTTGCGAAGCTTCATCGTCGGGCCCTGCAATTGTCAATTGCCCGTTGCCGATTGGCAATTGGTAAATGCGGAGGGGCGGCCGCGCCGGTGATTCAAGCCTCGGCAAGGGCCGGCTCAGGGCAGGATGGTCACGGGCGTGCCCACGGCCAGGGCCGCGTACAGCTCCAGGATGTCGGCATCGGCCAGGGCGATGCAGCCGTCGGTCCAGTCTCTGCCGGCGCCGCCGCCGTGGATCATGATCTCCCCGCCCAGGGGCGTGTCCCATGGCGGCCGCCGGCCCTGGCGGGCGGCCTCGACGATGGCGTCGTGCTCAGGCCGGGTGATGAGGCCGTCGCGCAGGCCCCGGCGGGCGTCCTCGATGTTGGGGTAGCTCAGCCCCAGCGCCCGCGTGAACTGGCTTTTGGGGTTCCTGACGCAGATGATGAACCGGCCTTCCGGAGTGCAGCGGTCGCCTTCGCGGACCTTGTCTCCCTTGCCGGACCCCACGGCGGCGCGGTAGCTCCTCACCGGCCGGTCGCCGTCGTAAACTGTCAACTGGTGAGCCGACTTTTCCACCACCACGTGCGGCCGGCGAAGCTGCGGCAGCGGCGTTCTCGGCTGGGGCTTGGGGGGGCCGGCGTCCTGGTTCGAGCTGCCGGGACGGGCACCGGTCAGGCGTGGGCGTTTTTCCGAGTGCCGGCCGGGGCCCCAAAAGGAGCTGGCCGGCCGCTGGATTACGGTAACGGAGGCCAGGAACAAGAAGAGCAAGACTCCCGCGGCGGCCAGCGGCCATTTGGGGTTGACGCTCACGGTCGATCTTCCTTGATCCCAGAGCTGCCTTGATCCAGCCCATCATGCCGCAGGCTGAGTTGACATGCAAGCGTCCCCAGCCCATGATTATTGTGGCGGAGGTAACCGATGAACCGGGTTCTGATAAAGGACGCTCTGACCAACACGCCCGCGCCCGCGCAGGTGGCCGTGGCCGGATGGGTCCGCACGGTGCGGATCAGCAAGGGGGGGTTCAGCTTCATCACGCTCAACGACGGGTCGTGTCTGGCGTCGATCCAGGTCGTGGCGGACAAGAAGCTGCCGAATTACGAGGCCGAGATCGTTCGCCTGGCCGCCGGCAGCTCGGTGGTCGTCAGGGGCGAGCTGGTGCAGAGCCGGGGCAAGGGCCAGGCCGTCGAGATTCAGGCTGCCGAGGTCCGCGTGATCGGCGCCTGCGACGCCGAGCGCTACCCCATCCAGCCCAAGCGGCATTCGTTCGAGTTCCTGCGGACGCAGGCGCACCTGCGGCCGAGGACGAACACCTTCGGCGCCGTCGCCCGCGTCCGCAACGAGATGTGCCGGGCGATCCACGAGTTCTTCCAGTCGCGCGGGTTCGTGTACGTGCACACGCCCATCATCACCGCCAGCGACTGCGAGGGGGCGGGGCAGCTGTTCCGCGTGACCACGCTGGAGCCGGGGAAGGCGGATTTCGCCCAGGACTTCTTCGGCCGGCCGACGAACCTGACGGTCTCCGGCCAGCTCGAGGCGGAGGCCTACGCCTGCGCCCTGGGCAAGGTGTACACCTTCGGGCCGACCTTCCGGGCCGAGGACTCCAACACCCCGCGCCACCTGGCCGAGTTCTGGATGGTCGAGCCGGAGATGGCCTTCTGCGACCTGAAAGGCGACGCCGACCTGGCCGAGGAATTCCTTAAGTTCATCTTCAAGGCCGTGCTCGACCGCTGCCGGGAGGACATGGAGTTCTTCCATAAGTGGGTCGACAAGACCGTCATCGACACGCTCGCCGCCGTGGCCGAGAGCGACTTCGTCCGCCTGAGCTATACCGAGGCGGTCGAGATCCTCGGCAAGGCCGAGCGGCAGTGGGAGTTCCCGCCGGCTTGGGGCAGCGAGCTCCAGACCGAGCACGAGCGATTCCTCACCGAGCAGACCTTCCGCAAGCCGGTGATCGTGACCGACTTTCCGGCCGCCATCAAGCCATTCTACATGCGGCTGAATGACGAGCAGCCCGCCGGGCGGGAGACGGCGGCGGCCATGGACGTGCTGGTGCCCAGGATCGGCGAGATCATCGGCGGCTCCCAGCGCGAGGAGCGGCTGGAGGTGCTCGCCGAGCGGATGACCGCGGCCGGGATCAATCCGGACGATTACTGGTGGTATTTGGACCTGCGCCGCTACGGCAGCGTGCCGCACGCGGGCTTCGGGCTGGGACTGGAGCGGACGGTGCAGTTCGTCACGGGCATGGCCAACATCCGCGACGTCATCCCCTTTCCGCGCACCCCCAGAAGCGCGGAGTACTGATGTCGGCGCCAGCGTCGCCGGCATCGCCGCAGAAAAAGGTGAATGTCGATGAAGGTCGTTCCCTATGAGCGGGCCATGGCCGGCGAGCTGACGTCGGCCTACAACGAGTGCATCCGCGGCGTGCCGCACTGCTATCCGGTGGGCGTCGAGGACTTCGCCGTCGCCCTGGCTCCCGCGGCCGGCGAAGGCAAGAGCCACGAGCGGCTGCACTCCGAGGCCGCCTGGGCGGTGACCGAGGGCAAGGCGGTGCTCGGATTCGTTCACGTCGGCACCGAGAGGCCGGAAAAGAAAGGCGAGGACGAGCCGGCCCGGGACGAGCAGGGCGTCATCCGCTTCATGGTTTATCGCAGAGGCCGCCGCCAGGCCGGGCAGTTGCTGCTGGCCGCGGCCGAAGACTATTGCCGCCAGCGCGGGCTGAAGCAGCTCAAGGCGTTCACGGATTATCTGTATTCGTTCTACTATTTTCCGCCGGTCCGGTTTTCCGACCGCCTGGGCCACGTCCGGGCGCTGCTGGAGTTCAACGGCTACGAGAAGTGCGATGGCGAGGTGGTGCTGGACTGGCCGGACTACCAGCCGGTCGAGCCGGTGCCGGCCGGCGTCCCGGCCGAGATCGCGGTCAAATGGGAGGATGGCCGGGGCAAGCGTCCCAACCTGACGCTGAAGGCACTCCAAGGCACAAGGGAGATCGGATGGTGCGACTGCTTCTGCGCGGGGGAGTACTCCCGCGCCGAGGAGGCCCAGGACTGGCTGTTCACGACCTGGCTGGGCGTGGCCGACGATCTCCATGGCCGGGGGCTGGGGCGCTACCTGCTCCAGCGGGCCCTGAAGCAGATGCATGAGATCGGCTATCGCCATGCCGTCCTCAGCACCGACTGGCGGAACCACCGGGCCTTCCTGTTCTACACCAACTACGGCTACCGGACGGTGGACTGGACCTACGCCTTCCGCCGCGACCTGCCCTGAGGCCCGGCGGGCGCTGCCCCCGCGGATCGTGGAATGACCCGGGCGGGCAGCTCTCGGCCGGCCGGTGTGTTTGGGAAGTGGCATGAAAGTCGAGCTTCATCTCCACACCAATCGCTACAGCGCCTGCGCCGTGGCCACGCCGGGTGAGTTCATGCGGCGGCTGGTCGAGATCGGCTACGAGGCGGTGTACATCACCGAGCACGACG
Source organism: Phycisphaerae bacterium SM23_33 (assembly GCA_001303665.1). Classification (GTDB taxonomy): domain Bacteria; phylum Planctomycetota; class Phycisphaerae; order SM23-33; family SM23-33; genus SM23-33. The sequence continues at coordinate 5,450 of LJUF01000165.1, forward strand.
CCGTCTGGAGCGAGTGGGAGATCGCCCAGCTTCAGGCGGGCCACCCGCTGATCCGCATCTTTCCCGGCCTGGAGCGAACCCTTTCGGCCGAGTCCATGCAGCACCTGCTGATCCTGGGCACGACCGATCCGGCGTACCTTCAGATGGAGGATCCGGCCGAGGTCCTGGAAAAGGCCCGCGCGGAAGGGCACCTGACGATCCTGGCCCACCCGTTCCGCTGGGAGGGCGCCGCGGGGATGCTGGATTCGGGGTTGCGCCCGGACGCGCTGGAGTGCTACAGCAGCAATCACACGGCCGCCGAGGCCGCCCGGGCCGCGGCGGCGGCCGAACGGTTGGACCTGGCCCTGGTCAACACCGGCGACAGCCACGGCCTGCACTCGCTGAACCGCTTCTGGATCGAGACGGACCAGCCGCTGCAGAAGGCCGACGACATCCGCAGAATCGTAATGAACAAGGCGTACGTGAACTGGGTCGGCGAGGCGGAGTAGCGAGCGAGGCGCCGTCGGCTGACGGCCGGGCGGCTAGCGCTGGCGGTATACGATTCTGGCCTTGCTCAGGTCGTACGGGCTGATCTGGATGAGCACGCGGTCGCCGGGCAGGATGCGGATGTAGTTGCGGCGCATTCGGCCGGAGATGTGCCCGATCATCTGGTGCGTCTTCTCGCCCATCTGGACTTCCAGACGGAACATGGCGTTGGGCAGCGCCTCGATTACCCTGGCTTCCATCTCAATAGGTTCGGTTTTTCCCATACGACCTCGACTTCCGCCTGCGGTCATCCGACCGAAAACCATTTCGGAATATAGCCTTTGGGCCGCCCTGCGTCAACGTTCACGCAGGGCCTTTCCGGGGCTTGGCGGCGGCCGGGCTTTTGCCGCCGGGCCACCGTTGACACGCCCGACCGCATCTCCGATCATCGCCAATCACGAATCGAGGTCCCGGCGGGGAGGTGGATTCGCCTATGCCAGGCAAGCTGGACGAAAGGCTCATCCGTCACGTCGGCCGGCTGAGCCGGATCGAGCTGACCGACCAGCAGGTGGAGACCTTCGGCCGGCAGTTCGCCGACATCGTGGCGTACATGGACAAGCTGCAGGAGCTGAACACCGACGGCGTGGAGCCGATGGCCCACGCCCTGCCGGTGCAGAACGTGTTCGGCGCCGACCAGCCGGCCGAGTCGCTGCCGCCGGAGCGGGCCCTGGCCAACGCCCCCGACCGCGACGGCGATTTCTACAAGGTGCCCAAGGTCATCGGAGACAGCCAGTGAGCGGCCCGCGGGACCTGTCGGCCTTGCAGCTGCGCGACGCGGTCGCCGCCGGCGCGGTCTCCGCCGCCGAGGCCGCCCGGGCCTACCTGGACGCCATCGGCGCCCTGGAGCAAAAGCTGTGCGCCTTTAATGAGGTCTACGCCGACCGGGCGCTGGCCCAGGCCGAGGCCATCGACAGGCGGCGGGCCGCCGGCCAGGCCCTGGGCCCCCTGGCGGGCGTGCCGGTGGCCGTCAAGGACAACATCTGCACCTCCTTCGGCCGCACGACCTGCAGCTCGAAGATCCTGGCCGGCTTCCGGGCCCCGTACGACGCCGCCGTCATCCAAAAGCTGCTGGCGGCCGACGCCGTCATCCTGGGCAAGACCAACCTGGACGAGTTCGCCATGGGCTCCTCCACCGAGAACTCCGGCTTCAAGGTCACCCGCAACCCCTGGGACAGCTCGCGGGTGCCGGGGGGCTCCTCGGGCGGCTCGGCCGCGGCCACCGCGGCGCGGATGTGCGCGGTGGCGGTCGGCTCGGATACCGGCGGGTCGATCCGCCAGCCGGCGGCCTTCTGCGGGGTGGTGGGGCTCAAGCCTAGCTACGGCCGCGTCAGCCGATACGGGCTGGTCGCCTACGGCTCGTCGCTGGACCAGATCGGCCCGTTCGGGCGGGACGTGCCCGACGTGGCCATGCTGCTGAACGTCATCGCCGGTCCCGACCCGCGCGAC
>LJUF01000166.1 GCA_001303665.1 Phycisphaerae bacterium SM23_33
CTCGAGCGATTTCCGGAATTAAAGGCCGACTCTTGCGAACCCGATACCTCCAGGGTACGTTGTAATATCGCGCTGCAAATCGTGTAGTCAGCATGGCAGACGAGAGCTTACCATCCACGGGGGAACCGTCGAACGAAGACCGTAAGTCTTCCAGGCTCAGGGACTTCGTTGCCCGACACCGCTTCGGCTTCAACCTGCTGATCCACAACGTCCTTTTCGCCCTGGCGCTGGCGCTGGCTTACCTGGTCCAGTACGAGGGGCGCTGGGCCCAGAAACTGTCGGATCAGCGGTGGTTCATGACCTCCTTCCTGCCGGCGCTGCCGTTCTTCCTGGTCATCAAGTCGATCATCTTCTGGCGGTGGAAGCTGCTGCGGGGATGGTGGCAATACGCCAGCCTGCGGGACGTGGTCGGCATCCTGCTGGCCAGTTGGGTCTTCCTGCTGGTGTCCTACACGGCCGTGATGGTGATCTGGTACATCCCGGGCAGGCTGCAGCGCGATCCCCTGCTGCCGTGGGAGGCCTACAGCCGGGGCGTGCTCGTGCTGGACTTCATGGCCACGGTCTTTCTGGTCTCGACGGCCCGGCTGGGGGTGCGGCTGTACCACGAGGAGCTCCGACCGATCATGCCGGTGGAGCGCTATCGCGTGATCGGCCTGGTGGACGACGACCCCAACAAGAAGGGCCTGTTCATCCATGGCACCGCCGTGCTGGGCACCACCGACGACATCAAGCAGATCTGCGAAGAGGAAGAAATCGACGAGATCCTCATCGCCGTCCCCTCGGCCACCCAGAAGCAGCTCCGCCGGATCATCGAGAAGTGCCGGGGCACCAAGCTGAACTTCCAGGCGCTGCCGTCCATGGACGCCCTGCTGGACGGGCGCGTCACCGTCAGCCAGATCCGCAAGGTCCAGATCAACGACCTGCTGGGCCGGGAGGCCGTCGAGCTGAACACCCAGGCGGTGGGGCGGTTCCTGAACGGCCGGCGGGTCCTCATCACCGGCGCCGGCGGCAGCATCGGCACCGAGATGTGCCGGCAGGTGTGCGCGTTCAAGCCGGACCGGCTCATCCTGATCGAGCAGGCCGAGAACAACCTCTTCGAGATCACCAACGAGCTGAGCCGGTCCTTCCCCGAAATCGACCTGGCCCCGATCATCTGCGACATCTGCGACCGCCAGCGCGTGATGTCGGTGTTCCAGGCCGAGCGGCCGGAGGTCGTCATCCACGCCGCCGCCCACAAGCACGTGCCGCTGATGGAGACCAACCCGGGCGAGGCGGTCAAGAACAACATCTTCGGCACCAAGAACGTGGCCGACGCCGCCTGCCACTACGAGGCGGACGAGTTCGTCCAGATCTCCACCGACAAGGCGGTGAATCCCTCCTCCATCATGGGCTGCACCAAGCGCCTCGCCGAGATCTACACGCAGGCCCTGAACGGGCGGAAAAGCTGCAAGACCCAATTCAAGTCGGTGCGGTTCGGCAACGTGCTGGGCTCGGCCGGCTCCGTCGTGCCCACCTTCGAGCGCCAGATCCGCGAGGGCGGGCCCGTGACCGTCACCCACCCGGACATGACCCGGTACTTCATGACCATCCCCGAGGCCGCCCAGCTGGTGCTTCAGGCCTCGGCCACCGGCAAGGGCGGGCAGATCTTCCTGCTGGACATGGGCGAGCCGGTGAAGATCGTGGACCTGGCCCGGGACATGATCACGCTGAGCGGGCTCCGCGTCGGGGACGACATTGACATCGTCTTCACCGGCGTGCGACGGGGCGAAAAGCTCTTCGAGGAGCTCCGCACCCGGGGCGAGGACATCGCCGCCACCACCCACCCCAAGGTCAAGATCTGGAAGCAGCGGCCCACGGATTGGCAGGCCGTTCAAGCCTGCCTGGCCAAGCTCGAGGCCCTGACGAACTCCGACGACCGCGACCGGATCATCGAAGCGCTCAAGCCGCTGGTGCCGGAATTCACTCCCCCCAAGGCACCGGACCAGGCCCAGGTCGCCGCGACCCGCATCCCCGCCGCCACCGGCTGAGCCTCACGGGTCCGAAACGCCGCCGGCCGCGCGCTCGCGCGGCGTCTCGGCCGGCCGGAGGAACCCCCAGCGATGACACAGGTACAGCGTCATCACCGCCACCACCGCGTAGATGGTCAAGGCGTACCGGGTCCGCACCAGGATGATGCACAGCCCCATCACCCCGTAGAAGGCCGACAGCCCGTAGCTGATGGCCAGCGTCTGATTGACCGTGAAGCCCCGGTCCACCAGCTGGTCGTACAGGTGGCTGCGGTCCCCGGCGAAGATCGGGTGCCGCAGCCGGATCCGCCGCAGCAGGGCCATGGAAGTGTCCAGGATCGGCAGGCCGAAGATCATGACCGCCCCCAGCACCCATCGGACGACGCCGCGCTCGCCGAACATCAGCATCATGGCCGCCGCGAACAGCCCCAGCAGCATGCTGCCGGCGTCCCCCAGAAAGATGGTGGCGGGGGCGAAGTTGTACGGCAGGAAGCCGCACACGGCCCCCACCATGGCCAGGCTCGCGGCGATGCGGACGGGGTCGCGCGGCTCGCTGTAGGCGTACATGGCCAGGTGGGTGGCCAGCGCCAGAAACATCACCGAGATGATGCCCGTGACCCCCGAGCACAGGCCGTCGATCCCGTCCAGCAGGTTGGCCGCGTTGGAGGCGGCCACCACCAGAAAAACCGTCGCGCCCGCCGAAAGCACCAGGACCAGCCACTCCGGGCAGGGGACGTGAAGTGGCCTGAAGACGACCAGCACGATGTCCCGCCCGATGCCGAAGGCCAAGAGGATGCCGGCGGCGGCGGTCTGGCCCAGCAGCTTCAGCGCCGGTCTTATGTTGCGGAGGTCGTCGGCCAGCCCCACCGCCAGCACCACCCCGCCGCTCAGCCCCAGCCCCAGCACCCACTTGTGTTCGGTCTGCCCCTTGGCCAGCAGCATCAGCAATCCCGCCACCCAGCCCAGGTAGATGGCCACCCCGCCGAGGTAGGCAATCGGCCGGGCGTGAGGCTTCAAATAGCCGTCCGGCTTGTCCACGATCTTCAGGCGGCGCGCCAAGGCGCGGAGCAAAGGGGTGGCCAGCGCCGCGACGACATAGCTGACCACGCCCACCCAGCCGTAGGGGCCGAGCACTTGCGTCAGACCGTATTTGGGCGGCGGCAACAGGCTGGCGAGGAGTTCACTCATCCTCACTCCATTGCATCCGAAGGAAACCGGCTTGCGAGCCGCGCGGAGTCCGAAGGGACGGCGCGAGTTTATGGAGCCGCTGCGGCAGTGTCAAACGAATCTTCGCCCCGGCCGGAAAGCCGAAGATGCCCCGCCCGCCCGGCGACGCGGGCGCGGGGCGGAGTTTGGGCTGGCGACGCGTGCGGCCGGCCGAGTAGAATTCCGAACGCGGCAGACACAACCGACGGTCGGGTCGATACCTCACGATTGAAGCGATCGTGCTCCGGCGTTCGTCGCAAAGCACGGGCCGGCTGCGGTCGGTAAGCCGCCGTGCCGTCCAGGCCTTGCGGAGGATGGGGCTTCATGAGTGATACCGTGGAACAGGTCCCCCTTTCAGCGCCCGACATCGCCGAGGCCGAACGCGATGCGGTGCTGTCGGTGCTTCGAACGCCCCGGCTGAGCATCGGCCCGCGGACCGAGGCCTTCGAGGCGGCCGTGGCCGCCCGCACCGGGCGAACCCACGGCGTGGCCGTCAACTCCGGCACGAGCGGGCTGCACCTGTGCGTCCGGGGGCTGGGCATCGGCGAAGGCGACGAGGTCATCACCACGCCCTTCTCCTTCGTGGCCACCACCAACTGCGTGCTCTTCGAGCGCGCCAGGCCGGTGTTCGTCGACATCGACCCGGAAAGCTACAACATGGACCCCGCCGGCATCGAGGCGGCCATCACGCCGCGAACCAAGGCCATCCTGCCGGTGGAAGTCTTCGGCAACATGGCCCACTTCGAGCAGTACGAGCGGATCGCCCGGAAGCACAAGCTGCTGCTCATCGAGGACTGCTGCGAGGCGTTGGGCGGGGCGATGAACGGCCGGCCGGCGGGAGGCTTCGGCGCCTGCGGCGTGTTCGGGTTCTATCCCAACAAGCAGATCACCACCGGCGAAGGCGGCCTGATCGTCACCGACGATGACCGCCTGGCCGACCTGTGCCGCTCCATGCGCAACCAGGGCCGAAACACGCAGGTCTGGCTGTCTCACGCCCGCCTTGGATACAACTATCGCATGAGCGAGATCGCCGCCGCCCTGGGCCAGGCCCAGATGCGCCGGCTGGACGAGATCCTCGCCCGGCGCCGGGCCGCCGCCGCCCTGTACCAGAAGGCCCTGGGCGACGTCCACCAGATCCACCTGCCCCCCATGTCCGAACCGCCCCACGCCAGCTGGTTCGTGTACGTCATCCGCCTCACCGACGAGTTCACCCAGCAGCAGCGCGACGCCATCATGGCCCAGATGCGGGCCGGCGGCGTGCAGTGCGCGCCCTACTTCGTGCCCATCCACCTGCAGCCTTACATCATGGACCTGCTGGGCACCCGGGCCGGCGACTTCCCCGTCACCGAGCGCGTGGCCGCTCGCACCCTCGCCCTGCCGTTCTTTGCGAACCTCGCGCCCGGCCAGGTCGAACGAGTAAAGGCGGAACTGACCGCCTCGATCCGCCGACAAGCCAGGGCGGCGAAAGGCAGATGATTCGGCTAGGCCTCTATCACGAGCCGGTGCATGCCGACGGTGAGAGCTTCGACACCTACGGCGCGTACGCCCGCTACGTGCTGGAGTTCGCCCGCCACTTCGACCGCGTCACCGTCTTCGCCCCGGCCACGACCGAACCGACCTACTTCAGCGGTTGCTCCCTGGCGGCGGACAACGTCACCGTCGTGCCGCTGCCGTTCTTCCTCACGCACGCCCAGGCGCTGCGGCACGGCCTGAGCATCGCCCGCATCTTCCGCCGCCACAGCGCCGAGCTGGACGTCATCAACGCCCGCGGCACGGCCCCGCTGGCCTACCTGCTGTGGCTGATGACCCGCCGGCGCGGCGTGCCGTTCATCTACCATTTCGCCTCCGACCCCTTTGAGGTCATCGCCCAGAGCCCCCGCTACCGCGGGCCGTACCGGCTCTTCGCCCGCCTGGCCTACGGCGCGGAGTTCCACATCCAGAAACACATCATGCGGCGCGGCTACTCCTTCGCCAGCGGAGAGGCGCTGTGCCAAAGGCTGCGGCAGGTCACCCCGAACGTCGAGGCCGTCATCACCTCCACCCTCCGCCAGGAAGACTACCACCGGCGGAAGGACTCCTGCACCCGCGGCACTGTCCGCGTGCTGTACGTCGGATACCTGCGGGACGGAAAGGGGCTGGACGATCTCCTCCAGGCGGTGCGGATCCTCCGCGACGCCGGGCGGAACGTGGAGCTGGACATCGTCGGCGAAGGGGACATGCAGAAGCCGCTGACCGACCAGGCCGGGCGGCTCGGCCTGGGCAAACACGTGCATTTTCACGGCTACGTGGTCATGGGTCCGCCGCTGAACGCCCGCTACAACCGCTCCGACGTCCTGGCCCTGCCCTCGGTCAGCGAGGGCTCGCCCAAGGTCGTGCTGGAGGCGCTGGGGCACAGCCTGCCGGTGGTGGCCACCACCGTGGGCAACGTCCCGGAGATGCTGGCCGGCGGGCAGCGGGGGGCGGTCGTCCCCGCCAAGGATCCCCCCGCCCTGGCGGCCGGGATCGCCCGGATGATGGACGACGGCGAGTTCAGAAGGCGATGCATCCGCGAGGGCTACGCCTTCGCCCGCCAGCACAGCCTGGAGGCCTTCGTGGCCCGGATGGCAGCCAAGGCAAGGGAGCTGGCCGGTGAGGCCCGCGGCGGACGGAAGGCATGAACATCTGGCTGGTCAACCCGTTCGACCCCTTGCCGGGCGACCCGGAGCAGGAAGGGCGGTACGCGACGCTGGTGCGGCTGCTGGCGGCCCGCGGCCACCAGGTCACCTGGTGGACCAGCAGCTTCAGCCACCGCTTCAAGCGAGCGGTGGACCAGGCCGCGACCCGGGCGGCCTGTGAGGCCTTGAACGTCCGGGTCGAGTTCCTCGACGGCCCGGCCTATCGCCGCAACGTGGGCCTGGGCAGACTCTGGAACCACCACCTGCTGGCCCGCCGATTCGCCGCCGCCGCCCCGAACCATCCCCCGCCGGAGGCCCTCCTGGCCAGCACCCCGCCGCCCCTGCTGGCGCTGGCGGCCGCGAGGTTCGCCCAATCCCGCGGCCTGCCGCTCCTGCTGGACATACAGGACCTCTGGCCGGAGACCTTTCGCCGCCTCGCCCCCACAGCCCTGCTGCCGGCGTTCAACCTACTGCTGCGGCCGTGGGCCCGGGCGGCCAGGAAAGCCGCCGCCGCCGCCGATGCCATCTTCGGCGTCGCCGACGCCTACGTTCAGCGCGGCCTGGAGCTGGGCGGGGCCAAGCCCATCGCCCAGACCGTTCCCCTGGGCGTGGACCTGGCGGCCTTCGACGCCGCCGCCCAGGCCGGCCGCTGCGAACGCTTCACCAAGCCGGCCGGCGAGGTTTGGATGACCTACGCCGGCAGCCTCAACCGAAGCTACGACTGCCTGACCTTCTTGCGGGCGTTCGCCCAGGTCCGCGGCGGCCCGGGTCGGCGGGTGCGGCTCTTCATCACCAGCCGGGGCGAGCTGAGCGGCCGCATGGAACAGCTCGTCCGCCGGGACCGGCTGAAGGAGGTGGAATTCACGAGATTCCTGGACTTCAGCTCCTGGGCGTTCCTGCTGAGTCAGTGCGACGTCGGCATCAACTCGGCTTTCCCCGAGGCGATGGTGTTTCTGCCCAACAAGGTCTTCTACTACCTCGCCGCCGGGCTGGCGGTGCTGAACGCGATTCCCGGCCAGTGCAGCCGGATCGTGCTGGGCGGCGGCTGCGGCCTGGACTACCAGGCGGGGAACGTCGAGAGTTGCGCCGAGACGATGCGCCGAATCCTCTCCGACGCCACACAGCGCTCGAAGATGCGCCGGGCCGCTCGCGGTCTGGCCGAAACCGTCTACGACCGGGCGATCCTGTACCCGAAGTACGCGGACCTCATCGAGGCCGTCCGTCGGACCCCCGAGCCGGCAAAACAAAGCACGCCGGGCTCCGGCGGCCGGCGAAAACAGCCGATGTAATGACGGGTGCCCCGAGAAACGGAACCTCTGCCCATGTCTGAGGGAGTCGTTGGCAGGTTCGAGCAGGCCTTCGCCGGGTGGCTGGGGGCCGAATCGGCCTTTGCCTTCTGGAAAGGCCGGGTGGCCATGTACGCCATCCTGAAGGCCCTGGGCGTGGGCCCAGACGACGAGGTCGTGCTGCCGGGCTACACCTGCGTGATGGACGTCAACCCCGTCAAGTACCTCGGCGCCAAGCCCGTGTACGTGGACATCGAGCCGGTCACGTACAACATGGACGTAGGCCTGCTGCCGGAGAAGATTACCCCGCGGACGAAGGTCATCGTGGCCCAGCACACCTACGGCTTCCCGTGCGAGATGGACGCCATCATGGACCTCGCCGCCCGGCACGGCGTCCCCGTCGTCGAGGACTGCTGCCTGGCCCTGGGCTCGACGTACAAGAAGAAGCTGTGCGGGACCTTCGGCGTGGCGGTCTACTGGTCGTTCCAGTGGAGCAAGCCTTTTACCACGGGCATCGGCGGGATGGCCACGGCCAACGAGAAGGCCCTGGCCGCCAAGCTTGCCGACGTCTGCCGGCAGTTGCGGCCGCCTTCGTTTACGGCCGCCGCCGCGCTGAGCGTGGAGCGGCTGATCCACCGCCTGTTCCTCTTCCCGCGGACCACGGCATTTGCGACCAAGCTGTTCCGCTGGCTGACGAAGAAACGCATCGTGGTGGGGTCCTCGGCCAGCCACGAGTTCGAGCCGGTCATGAGGGAGGGTTTCTTCATGGGAATGAGCCCG
>LJUF01000167.1 GCA_001303665.1 Phycisphaerae bacterium SM23_33
ACCGGTGTGCCTGGGCCCTGCCTGCAGCGCCGTATCGGGACAGCGCATTGCCGGCCACCGGGAGTTCCGAGGAATTCACATCCGTGAATTCCAGGCCCGGCGAGTGGATCCAATAGATCCTGCCGTGGGAGATAGTCGAGACCCACGCACCCTCAAAACCGATGCCGCCGTCCTTGCCATCTATGTTTGCCTCAGGTGGTTCATAAATGAACTGTTCCTCAACAAGGGTCACCGCGCCGGCCGGGGCGGTCATGAGGACGAGGATTGCCATCGCCATGGCGGCGATGCCTAACACCGTCCTGATTCGATTTCCTGCAATCGTGCGTTTCCCGAGTCCAGTGTCGCTGATGGCCGCTGGACGTTGCTCACGGGGCAGTGTTCCCCCGTGTGAGGGGCTCCGTTGCGGCTCATGCCTCTGGCGAGCCCTTCTCCTTCGCCGCATCCCCAGGCCTGCCGCGCCGGCAGCGAGCAAGATCAGCGACGTCGGCTCCGGAACCGAGTAGGCGGCTACCATTTCGTCGAACGCGCCCGGCGCCGGATTCAAAATCGTATATGTCGTTGTCGAGGTCGCCGTCCAGATCGCCCATCTGATATGCCTGGGCCGGTGACAGAGCGGACAGGTCACGCTGATTGCCATTCAGAAAGATGGGCCAGTCGAGTCCGCTGACCGCTCCATCGAAGTTCAGATCGGCAAGCACGATGGGCGCGCCGATATAGCGTATGGAAAGCTGGTTCGCGACCCCGTTGGCGTCCGTATACACGAACAAAAGGTCTCTGGTGGGGTTTTGGAGCCACGCGCCGACGCCGAGGCTCACCTCCGAGCCCATGGCGATCACACCGTCGCCACCACCGACCTCGGCCTCCTCGCTCAGACCCGCGTTCGTACCGGTCAGCACCGACCAGTTGCCGTCGTTGTCCACCGAACCATCGCCGGCCAGGTCGTAGTTGCCCGCAATGGGCGTCCAGTGAGCCGCATCAAGCCCTCCGACGGCCGACGTGATCGAATAGCCCTGAAGACCCATGTCGATGTCGCCATCCGACGGATTGACGATCTTGATCTCCCCAGTCTCCTGATCCACGGTAACGAACGGATGCTTTACCTCCAGACTAACCATTGCCCGGCCCAGGGCATCGCCGACCATCATATAGGTCCAGGCATTATTATTGTAGTGATGACCCTCACTTCCCGGAGAATCGGCGACGTCTCTCCAGTAATCCCGGGATTCGACGGTTTTGACATTACCTTCAAACTCAGGATACTTGCCCGTCTCTCCGCTTACGGCAAGTTGAGCATTGGCGACTGTCAGGCCGGCTCCGGAGAGACTCCAGCCGCCAAAGCCGATGGTGGCTATCACAAAGGGTGCATCCGGGCTGGTGTTGCCCGGATAGCGGGTCTCGTAGTACGCCCGCACCTCATTGATGAGGTTCACCAGGTTAGACTCGTAGTTGCTTGCATGGGGCTCGCCCTGGTCCTTGTGGCCCTGCCACCAGCCGTACCCGGCGATCTCGAATCCCTGGGCCGCCCACTGCGGGAATTTGGTGTCAAAATTATCCAGAACGTCGGTGACGTTGTAAACCGAGTAGAGGTTCCAGTAAGTGGAAGATTGCGCGCCAATCCCCGGCTCCGAAGCCGCACTGGACGTGTGGGCCGATTTGCTGATGTAGGTCACCCCATTGTTGCGGACCTGACAATTGCTGGGGTAATCCGTGGCGTCCGCCCAGCCCGGGGAGCCCATATCGCTCTCGTCCAGGAAAAAATCGTCGTATTGCTTGCCGGCGTACCAGACGTACGGCGACGGGCCGCCGCTCGCCGTCAGCCAGCGGTTGGGCGACTCGCCGTAGCCGGCATAGGTATAGCCGTCGCTGTGGTCGAATCGCGGGCTGCCCGGGGGCAGGCAGTCCCAGCTGAGGCTTCGATTGCCCTGGGAAGCCTTGAGGACGATGACCGGTTCGCCATGGTGGTATCCCATGATGTGGCCAAACTGCAGTTCCGGTCCTATTCTCTCGGCGCCGGACCCGCAACCGACGGTTAACCACTTCTTCGCCGTTGCCGTGATCACACCCTCATACCAAACGTCGTTTCGGACGGTCCAGGCGCCCGCGGCATCGACCATGTGAGGGAACATGCCCTCTGTCGTAACAGTACTCAGGGATCCCGGATCGGGGTCATTGACATAACCCATCCCAACCATGTTCGATTGACCTGACAGAATGTAAACCTTGACCGGCTTCGTGGTATCAGGCGGCGACGTGTCCGGGTCGGGTAAATCATGGGGACCCGGAATCTCCCCATCAGCAGAAGGCGGAAAAGCCAGGACCAACCATGAGAAGACAGCAAATCCAGCTGCCAGGTTCCTTGCCATCTGAAGACCTCCTTCAAACCGCTCTTCGGGGCCGCTTTAGGTCCTCAACATGAAGAGTCCTTTTCCTGCGCCACAATCGCAATCCCGCCACACCTGCGGCAAGCAGCATCATCGAACTCGGCTCCGGAGCCGCGTGCGCGACAACCATTTCGGCGAACGCACCCGGTGCTGGATTCGCAAGCTCGTACGCCTCTTGAAGCGGGAACTCCTGGGAAGCCTCCGGCCGACAACCGCCGTCGGCCTTCCTGAGGAGTCTACCGCCGATCGCGAGATAGGCAAGCACCTTTTTTACTCGACAGCGAGGTAGTTCGGTCGCTTCCAGGCCAAGCCGTCGCCTCCAGCGGCCGGCGTAGGGGCGTTCATTGCCGGTCCCGACAGACCATCCCCGTTGCCTCCGCCTCCTCCCACTGTCCCATCGTCTCCCGCAGTCCCGATGTACATCGGGGTCAGCGACCAGTGCTCCGCCTTCCGTAGCATTACCTCTTGACAGATTCGTGGCCGCACTTCGTGCAGCGGATCGTCTCGGCTGACTCTCCCGGGTCGGGCAACTCGTCGTCGAGGTCGGTGTCGAACTCGCCGAGGTGCTCGGCCAGCTCCTTCTCCGAGAAGCCGATGAGCTTCAGGTCCACGCCCCGCTCGCGGAGTCCGGCGAGTCGATCGGCAGCAGGTCCGCATCCCATTGGGCCCGCTCGGCCGTTTTGTTGTCCGCCAGTCTGTACGCGCGCGCCTGCGCCGGCGTCAGGTCCTTCGCTACGTGGACCGGAACGGTCTTGAGGCCGGGCTTCTTGGCAGCCTTTCAGCGCGTATGCCCCACGGCGATCACGTCTTCGGTATCCACGACGATGGGCTGCTGGAAGCCGAACTGCCGGATCGACTTGGCCACGGCGTCAACGGCCGCCTCGCTGTGCCGCGGGTTGTTCTGGTAAGGCTTTATGCTGTCGATACTTCGAATCTCGGTTTGCATGGCGACCAGCTCCCTGCAAACACAAGGGCTCCGCGGAGACGCGGCCCCGTACGGCCCGTGGTCCGGTGACCCTCGCGTGCGCGCTCAAGGCGCACGCCGCTCGGCCCGGTCTTCCACTGCCATCCTCACGCCCAGGAGGGAGAAGCCCAAGGGGCGGCAGAAGCGCGGCGCGACGTTGCCCTTGCCTAACCTGGAATTCTCGCCGGTTCTCTGTAATAAGAAGGCGCGCGGCGTCGACTGGTGATGCGGCGTCGGTCGCCGACAACGGCAAGTCAGGGCCCGAATGACCGACTGGGATACCATCGTTACCGAGCACGCACCGGCCGTCTGGCGAACGGCATATCGGCTGCTGAGCAACGAGGCAGACGCCTCGGATTGCATGCAGGAAGCCTTCGTCTCGGCGGTGGGCGTGGCGCGCCGCGAGGCCGTGCAAAACTGGCCGGCCCTGCTTAAGCGCCTCGCGACCACGCGGGCCCTCGATCGGCTCCGCGCGAGGATGCGGGAATCCGCCCGCCGCACGGCCCCGGTGGACATGGCGGCGCTGGCGGACGGCGACTGCGGCCCCGAGCGACGGTCCGAGCGTCGCGAACTGGCCGGGCGGGTGCGTCAAGCCCTCAGCAGGCTTCCCCGTCAACAGGCGGAAGTGTTCTGCCTGCGGTTCCTGAGCGGCATGAGCTACACGGAGATCGCCGATCACTTGGGCCTTCGCGCAAATAACGTGGGCGTCCTCCTCCACCGGGCGCGGTCGAAGCTTCGTGAGATGTTGGCCGAGGCGCAGGAACGTCCGGGCTGAGGTGTCGTGATGGGTAGCGAGAAAAAGGACAAACAAGGCGACATTGTGGACGAGGCGGTCCGCACGCTGCTCGAAGCGCCCCTTCCGCCGGGCCCGAGCGATGAAGCACTCGCCCGGACGCTTACGGCGGTCCGCCAGGCTGACAGCATGGCCGCCCGGCCCACCTTGATGGAAAGGATACGGTCGATGAATCGCTGGACGAAAGTGGGCACGGCGGCGGCAATGATCGTAGCGGCGGCAGTGTGCGGGTTCCTGCTGTTCAGCGGCGGCGGGGGGGTCGCCTTCGCCGACGTGAAGAAGAGGATCCAGGCGGCAGAGACGTTCACGTGCAAGGTGGTCACGTCCGCCCCGGAATTGAAACAACCCATGGTGTTCAAGGCCTACTTCAAGGAGCCCGGCCGCTTGCGCGCGGAGGCGACCTTCGGCGTCATCAGCATCGCTGACGTTCAAAAGGGCAAAGTCATCATGCTGAACCCCAAGGCCAAGGAGGCCACGGTCATCAATCTGGCGGACCTGCCCGAGATCCAACAGCAACAGATGGGCTTCCTGGCCGAGCTTAAGGAACTCATCGAAGGCAAGCCGCAGGACCTTGGCGAAGAGAAGATCGACGGGGCCGCGGCCAGGCACTATCGCATTCCGCCCGAGAATCAGGCCGCCGGCGTCTCCGTCGTGGACCTGTGGGCCGACGTCAAGACCGGCGATCCCATTCGTGTTGAGCTCGAAGGCCGCGGGCATGAGTACCAGATCACCATGACCGACTTCAGACTGAATCCTCGGCTCGACGACAAGCTTTTCAGCATCGAGGTCCCCGAGGGCTATTCGCGGATCAACATCGGCCGGCCCCGCTGGAAGGACGTGCTTGACGGCTTGCGGTTCATGGCGGTCCACAATGGCAGCACTTTTCCCGAGTCTCTGGCGATGAACATCGAGCTCTACAAGAAACTCCGTGGGAAAGTGCCCAAGGCCGACCTGAAGGAGAAATGGCTCATGCTGGGGCGCATGCACCTGTTCATCGAGGCGCAGGTGCAGGCTCAGCAGTGGTCGCAGTGGAAGTACGTCGGCGCCGGCGTGAAGCTCGGCGACCGGACCAGGCCGGTCATGCACTGGCTGCCGAAGGGCGCGGCCAAGCACAAGGTGCTCTACGGCGACCTGAAGCGGATCGAGGACATGGACGCGTCGAAGCTGCCGGGTCGGGCGACCACCAAGGCCGCCGCGTGAGAGGAAGCGCTCAGTCAGGTATTTGTCTTTTCAGCCGAGCCGTTCGCGGTATCATTGAGCGTAATGGACCTGCGGCGGTTGAACATGACGGCGAGACGGCACCGGGAAACGCCGATCCGCGGGGCGCTGCCGCCCGCCCTCTTGACGGGGATTCCCCGGATAGCGTCGCACCCACGACCATCGCGAGCTTTTTCGATGATTCTATTGCGTTTCCGGTGGTCATCGGCAGGCTCTCTCCGGCCGCCAGCAAACACGCATTGGCCTGCCATCGGGCCGTGATGCCGCCTGAAACGGCCTTCATCCGGGCGTTGGGGGCGGGTAAGAGCAGACCGTCTCCGTCGCCTCCCCCTTCACCTCTTGGGGAACTCGTGGCCGCACCTGGGACAGCGCGGATCCTCTCGGCCGGCTCACCCGGGTCGGGCAACTCGTCGTCGCTCTCGTTTGCTCTGCCGAACACGGCGCAGATTCACGAGTCCTCGCCACCGGCGGTTTCCAGGGCGCGTTCGATCTTGACGATAGTGGCCGTGTCGGGCGTTGTCTTGCCCCTTTCGATACGGTTGAGGGTTTCGGGGCGTATCGAGGCGCGGCGGGCAAGCTCGGCTTGGGTCAAGCCTGCCTGCCGGCGGGCCTTGATGATCTTCCGCGCCAACGACGCGCGGGCGTATTCCACGGCCGGGTAGTTCCCCTTGGCGTCGGGCTTGGGCACCTCTGGCCAGTCGGTTCCCTCGCCGGCCTGCGCCGCCAGCCGCTTGTAGTCCTCTTCCGGCAAGATCGCCCATCGCTGGCCGGCCAGTTCCACAATCTTCACGGTCATGGTCAAGCCCTCACTCGTAGAACCTGTCACGGTGTCCGATTCTCTCCACGATCACTGCCTGCCCTTCCACGCGGAATTGCAGCCGGTAATCGCCCGTCCGAAGCCGGTACCGCCCGGCCAAGGGGCCGGTCAGGCGCTTGGCCCCGCTCACGGCCGGCCATTTCGCCAGGCGTTCCAGCAGCAACAGCACGCGGGAATGGATCACCAGGGGCAGATCCTCCAGCTCTCCAGCGGCTTCCCGCGTCAATGTTACCTTTGCCATGCTCTCTATCCTATCGGCGTATTGCTATAGAAGTCAATAGAATTGACTTCAGGATTCAGCTCTTACGACGCGGGCCGCGTGCTGCCATGTTGTGCTGGGCTGCCAAGAGCAGATTGCACCGGAAGTAACGGCCTGGGCGAAGACCTGCACGGCCTCGTTGTCTGGTGGATCGAGCGAACGCCAGTACGGCGTAGTCGGGGTTCGGGGGGCGCAGCTGCGGCTGGCCGATGCAAGACGGCGACGGAACGGCCCCCACGAAAAGGCAGCCGCGATGCTGGAACAATTCGTACTGCTGCGCCGAGTGAAGCGGGCTCGGCGCATGCCGGTGGCCGCCGCGTCCCTGTCGCTGCGCCCTGCTGCGACAGCCACCTAGCCTTGGCCTGTCGAAGCTCCCGGCCGCGCGGTCGGTCCATTGCGCTTGACACTGAACTGCGCGAGGACTTATTCACAGCGGAGGCTTGACGGTCCCGGCGGTCCTTCGAGCGCCCGGGCAAGGAGCGACTTCGATGAAGCCATCCGGTTGGAAGTACGTGCTGTCGGCAGCGGTCCTGCTTTCCACCTGCACAGCGGGTCCCGCGGCCGGTGGGAAGATGAAGCTCCTCTGGCAGATCGGGAAGGCGGACAACGACACGGCCGAGTTCGCGCTGGGGCGGGGCGGCTACAAGGAGTTCGGCCGCGACGGCTTCTTCATCGTGGGCCGGTCGGACCCGAAGCGCGACTGGCCGTATGCGCATCCCGGTCCGGCGGACTTCTGGGCGGGAGGGCGAGCTCACACGTTCACGGTCTTCTTCGGGCTGCGGAAGGCCGGAGGTCGGGGCCGGCTGGTGGTCGATCTGGTGGACACGCACGGCCTCCGACCGCCGACGCTGCGGATCGAGGTCAACGGGCGGGCGTTCGAGCACCGAGTGCCGCGGGGCGCCTCGGACGCGTCGATCCTGGGCAAGCCGTCCGTCGGCCGCGAACATCGCTTCTCGATCGCGCTGCCGGACGGCGTTCTGAAGGAGGGCCTCAACGAGATCGCGATCACGAACGTCGGCCTGAGCTGGGTCCTGTACGACTGGCTTGGCCTGGAGATCGACGGCTCGGCGGAGCTCGCTGCGCCCGAGGGCGCACTGCTCAGGTCAGCCCGCTTGGTGCCGTGGCTGAGCCGGAAGGATGGGAAGCTCTCGCAGCCCCTCGAGGTAACGCTCTTTTGCCTCGGGCCGAGCAAGGGCCTGACGCTTCACGCGACCGGCATGGCGGCGAGGAAGCTCGACCTGGCGCCCGGCGTTTCGAGCATCGAGTTGCGGCTTCCGCGCGCCGAGGCCGCGAGGGCCGTGACCGTCGAGTTGCGGCGCGCCGGCAAGACGCTCGCGAAGCGCCGATTCGTGCAGAAGCCGGCGGCCGAGCGCCGGCCGGTGGACTACGTGGACTGCCTGCTTGGAACGTC
>LJUF01000168.1 GCA_001303665.1 Phycisphaerae bacterium SM23_33
CAACGGCTGCGGCCGTGGCCAGGTATCTCAACCGGCTGTCCGACCTTCTTTTCGCGCTGGCGCGCAAGGCCAATCGCGACGGCAACGTCCGCGAGTCCACCTGGAAACCGTGACAGGGCGCCGCCTGCCGCGCTTCGCGCTTTAGTGGTTGAAGTGCCTGGTTCCCGTGAAGATCATGGCCAGGCCGAGCTCGTCAGCGCGGGCGACGACGTCGTCGTCCTTCTTGGACCCGCCGGGCTCGATGACCGCGGTGGCGCCGACGTCGGCGGCCCAGTCGAGGCTGTCGGGGAAGGGGAAGAAGGCGTCGGAGGCCAGCACGCATCCGCGGGTGTCGATCCCTTCGCCGCCGGCGTAGGCGCGGGCGATCTGCCCGGCCAAGCGGGCGGAGTTGACCCGGCTCATCTGACCGGCCCCCGCCCCCAGCAGGGCACGATCCTTGGCCAGGACGATGGCGTTGGACTTGGTGTGCTTGCAGACCAGCCAGGCGAAGCGCATGTCGGCGAACTGGCGGTCGTCGGGCTTGCGCTTCGTCACCACCTTCCAGTCGGACTCGTTCAGCCCCAGCAGGTCGCGGTCCTGCACCAGCAGCCCGCCGACGATGTACCTGAGGAACTTCTCGCCGTTGCGGGCCCCCCTAAGCTCCCCCGTCTCCAGCAGCCGGACGTCCGCCCCCCAGCCTTCCCGGGCGCGAATGAGCTCCACGGCGCCGTCCTTGAAGCCGGGGGCGATGACGACTTCGGCGTAGAAACCGCCGGCGCCGCGGTCCTTGCCCCAGCGCCTGTAGGTCGCGGTGATGGCCCGGGCCAGGTCCGTCGTGACGGGGCGGTTGACGGCGATGATCCCCCCCATGGCGGCGTTGACGTCGCCGAAGTAGGCCTTGCGGTAGGCCTCGACCAGGTCCGCGTCGATGGCGCAGCCGGCCGGGTTGGAATGCTTGATGATCGCCACCGCCGGTTCGTCGAACTCCTTCACCAGCTCCAGGGCGGCGTTGGCGTCGAAGTAGTTGTTGTAAGAGATCGGCCTGCCGCCGAGGAAGCTGGCGTGCCCGACGCACGGCTCGGCGGCGTCGGCGCCAAAGTAGAACGCCGCCTGCTGGTGGGGGTTCTCACCGTAGCGCAGGTCGGCGGCCTTGGTGTAGCTGAAGCTGATGCGATCGGGAAAGTCCTCGCCGGCCTGTTGGCAGAGGTAATGGCTGATGGCGGCGTCGTAGTGGGCCGTGAGGGCGAAGGCGGCCCGGGCCAGCCGGCTGCGCAGCGCCGGCGAGACGGCGCCCTTGTTCTTGCGCATCTCGGCCAGAACCTCCTGGTACTGCTCGCCGGCGGTGACGACGGTCACGTATTTGTGATTCTTGGCGGCGGCCCGGACCATGGCGGGCCCGCCGATGTCGATCATCTCGACGGCGTCGTCGAGCCTGCAGCCTTCCTTGGCGATAGCCTGCTCGAACGGATACAGCCCCACGCACACCAGGTCCACCGGCTGGATGCCGTACCTGGCCATGTCAGCCCGGTGCTGGGGGTCGTCCCGCAAGGCCAGAATGCCGCCGTGCACCTTGGGGTGAAGGGTCACCACCCGGTGCCCCAGCATCTCGGGGAAACCGGTCCACTCCTGGACGAGGCGGACCTTCACCCCGGCGGCCTCGATGGCCTTGGCCGTGCCGCCGGAGGAAATGATCTCCACGCCCATCTCCGCCAGGGCCTTGGCGAAGACGGCTATCCCGGTCTTGTCAAATACGCTGATCAACGCCCGCTGGATCCTGACATTCACGAATGTAGTCCCTTTCAGCTAATGGGCCTTCGGAAAAGTCTGCACGGCCAAGAGACCTCCGGCCGGGCAATTCGTGGAATGATCCGTCAGAACTCGCCCGGACCGAACTCGAAGACCGTTGAAGTATTGTTGCAGGTGACTCAGACCGCGGCCCTCGCCCGCCCCCGTCAGTCCTTCAACATGAACTCCGTCAGTTTCTCCTCCGAGACGGGCCGGATGCAGGCCAGCTTGCCGTCCGCGGCGCCGGCGAAGATGACCGGCTTGTCGGCATTGGCCACGAACAGGTCCAGGCCGTTCATGGGCAACGACAACTCCACCTGGCCCAATGACTCGTTCACCATCAACAGCTGCCTGCCGGCGTTCAGGACGAAGACGTGCGGCTCGGCGGCGGCGACAACCACCCGCCCGTCCGGCAGGTCCCATCGTTTTCGCCCGGAGGCCACGTCCACGGCATAGAAGCGGTCCTTGTCGGCGCACAGGAACAGGCTGCGGGTGCCCAGCTGCACCGGCTGCCGCAGCGGTCCCTGGGCGCGGAACGCCCACAACTGGGCGCCGGTGAGCAGGTCGTAGGCGTACAGCCTGTAATCGTGGCTGCCGACGAAGCAGCCGCGGGCGTCCACCGCGAAGTCCGCCGTGATCGGCCCGTCGGTCCGCTCCAGCCAGAGGCGGCGGTTGGCCGAGGCCTGGGGGTTAACGGCGTACAGGTTTCCGTCCTGGCTGCCAACGTACAGGCGCCCCTTGAAGAGCACGGGCCTGGCCGAAATCATGTCCCCCGTGGACATGGTCCAGTCGTTGAGGCCCTCGCTGAGCCGCACCGCGTGGTACCACCCCTTCACCGAGCCGACGTAGAAGCGCAGGCCGTCGCTGCTGCCCGGGGAGGTGACCGCGAAGTCGAAGTCCAGCTTCCGCATGAGCCCGCCGGTGTCGCGATTAAACAGCAGCGCGTAGCTGCCCGTGTTGATGATGACGCCCTTGAACGGCGTGACCCTGGCCAGGTCGGGCGGGTTCAGCAGGGCGGCGATTCCGCCGGCCTCCGGGAGCAGGACGTCGTCGGCGTGGCAGGGGGCGAAGACCTTTTGCGCCGGCCCGGGCAATTCGTAACACCACTTGTACCGCCCCCGCACCGCGTCCACCGCCAGCAGCCGGTTGCTCGAGGTCAGGGCGTAGATGTTCTCGTCCAGCCGCCAGATCTGGCGAACCTGCTCTGCCTGCTCCAGAGGCAGTTGGGACTTCCAATAGTACTCCAGGGAGGCCTTGGCCAGCACCTCGGGCCCGACCACGCCGGTCCAATCTCCCTCGGCGCTCGGGGGCTGCCCACAGCCGGCTAGGAGCGCCAAAGCCAATCCGAGGCCCGCCAGTTTGCCCACACACCTCATGCGACTTCTCCTGTAAGGGCCGGTCACGCCCGCACCCCCCAGGACCCGCCCGGACAGTCGCCTCTCGGCCATGCAACCGACTCAAGGTTCCAACGCCAGCACGACCACCATCGCGGCCGGCCAGGACAGCCATCTATGTATGGATTCAGTGCATCTGCACGTGGTCGCCCAGGTCCACGTCGTAGTCTTTTTCGAAGGCCCGCAGCCGTTCGATACGTTCCAGGTCCTCGCCGATCCGGTTCACCAGCTTAAAGATGTACGGCCGGCCATCCAGGCGGGCCCGCAGGTCCGCCACCATGTCGTCCCAACTGCCGTCGTAAAGCTCGCGCTTCAGCACCACGAGCATGCGCTCCTCGGGGGTGAGGCGCCGGACGAAACGCTTCACCTCGCGGTCTTGCTTCTTGTCGCCTCGGGCGGAAGTCACAGGCGGATCCTCGCGTGACCGGGCGGAACCGCACGCAACCGCCAAACGGCCCCAAACAGGCCTCCAGGCCCCCCGCCGCAACACCTGGAGCCCCGCCGACCTTGCCGGGGCTATACTCTAGGTGGGCGAGCCGTCAGCGTCAACAAAACTTCCGCCGCCGTCGCCCGGCGGGGTCCAATCCGGCCGGGCTCTGCCGCGCCCGGGATCGCCTGCGGACAGCCGCAGGTTCTCAGGACTGCCGGGCGTTTCCTGCCGATAAGGTTTACTGGCAACAGAGGGGACCTGAAGAAAGGATCGTCATGACATCCTCGCCGGCACGCCGTCGACCGCGGCGCCTCCAGCCGCTGCTGGCCGCGATGCTTGCCGTTGTCGCCTGCCCGGGAACCGCCCCGGCCCAGAGCGAGAGCATCGTGTACTACCAGGTGAGCTACGGCAACGGCACGATCCGCGACCTCAGCACCGTCCCGACCACCAACAAGGGCATCGAAAAGGTCCTTCGCATCAGCCGGATTGAAGGGCCTGATTCCGGTCTGTCCATCCTTTCCACCAGTGGCCGCGGCGGAACCTTCATCAAGACCGGCCGGACAGTATCCCGAGAACTCCGCTGGGACGGACGGGCCTGGGTGGGCGAGGCGGACCTCGGGAAAGCCCCCGGGCCCACAGCCAGCCACCCCGCCGACCCCAGCCGACAGAAGCGGCGGCAGGAACTCATCCGCCAGCTCCAGGATACGCTCAAGGCCGAGCAGCAGCACCAGCAGATCTCCGAAAAGGCCATCATCCAGGCCGCCGAGCTGCTGGCAAAGGCCAAGGGCACCGATGGCGAAAAGCCGGCCATGCTGCTGCTGGAAAGGGCCCAGGCCGCCCGCCAGGAAAGTCTCGAAAGGACCCTGAATCTGGAGAGGCTGCTTTCCGAACTCACGACCAGGCAGGCCGGGCCGCCCGGCAGCGAAACGGGCAAGGTGACTCCCGCCGGGCCCGGCCGGCTGGCCAAAGGCGACTTCGGCGTGGTCCGCCCGATCGCGGGTCGGCGCGTCCTGCCGCATCGCGTGCAGGTGTGGCCGCTGCCGCCGGGACGGGGCCGGAGGAACTACACCGTGGCCATGGCCCATCCGGAGGCGGGGCCGGTCGGGGCATTCCACTACGTGGCCTATTCCGACGCCGACGGCGACGGCGTGCCGGACACGCTCATCGCCCGCTCCCCGCCGGCCGTCGCCCGCACTCCCGGCGGATGGACCCGCTGGGACTTCGAGACCGCCGCCGAAACCGTCTTCATCGGCAACGCCTGGTCGCAGGACGACGCCGTGCACTACTACGGCACGGGCGACGACGCGCCGCACAACTGGCAAGGACCGGGCACGGATGTGTACGTCTCGGGCTGGCCCGGCGGGCCCTTCCACAAGTGGGGCCGGCCGTACCTCACCAACATCCGCGTCCACGTGGGCAAGCAGATCCCGGACTGAGCCGGCCCCCACCGCCGCCGGCTACCCGTCCGAGGCGGCGCCGCGGTCGAAAAGCAGGGTCGGCAGCGACTTCAGCAGCCCCGCGGGATGGTACAGGCTTTCGATCTCCCCGCGGCAGTTGTACCAGCACCCCTGGCAGGTGTTGCCGCGGGCGGCCTGGCGCAGCCGGCGCTGCACCACGCCCACCCCGTCGCGGTACAGGTTGGCCACGGGCCGGCCGCGGCGCTCCACGCAGATGGACACGTCGCCGGTCTCGTCGATGTTGAAGAAGGCCCGGCCGGCGCGGCAGTGCGGCACCCCGCCGGCCAGAAACGCATCGAACCGGTCGAGGTAGTAGGGGTTGGACAGGAAGTTTCGGAACCGGCCGTGCAGTGCCAGCAGCCGGCCCGACACCTGCCCGTCCCGGTGCACGTAGGCGGGCGAGCCGGTCTTGAGCCGCCCGTACGGCTGCACCATGAAATACGCCTTCCGCCGCCGGGCCATGGCCAGCAGCTCCTCCATCTGCCCGGCGTTGTCGTCCATGAGCACGGCGATGACGTTGACCCGCTGCCAGCGGTGCACCCGGGCCTGGGAAAGCATCTCCACCGCCCGCCAGGCCTGCTCCCAGGCCCCGGCCACACCGCGGCGGGCGTCGTGCCGGGCCGGGTCGGCGTAGTCGATGCTCACCGACACGCCCCAGCAGCCGGCCCGCATGATGTCGCGGGCGACCTCGGGCGTGACCAGCCAGCCGTTGGTGGTCAGGAAGGGGAAGTGATACCGGCCCACGGCGGCGACGATCTCAGGGATGTCGCTCCGCAGCAGCGGCTCCCCGCCGGCCAGGCTGATCAGCAGCGTCCCCATCCCCGCCAACTTTTGCGAGCCGTCGGCGTAGGCCGATGCCGGCGGCTCGTCCTCGGGCCGGGCCGCCAGGGCCCAGTAGTTGCAGAAGCGGCAGCGGAAATTGCAGCGGTACGTCACCTGCCAGGCGCACCAGACGGGGTGCCGGCCCGCCCACGCCCGAACCAGCCGCCACTTCTTCTGCACCGGGCTGAACGTCGAATCCGTCATGGGCTACCGGCGAAGTGTATGGCATCGCCCCCAGAGGATTCAAGCCGCCCACCGTCGACCCGGGCCGCCGCCCCGCCCCGGCGCCTCTGCCGGCTCGAACGAAGCCAAGCGCGTTTGCGGGATCAGGGCAGCTCGGCCAGCATGGTCTGGGCGCCGAGATGGTCGGGGCGAAGTCGCAGGGCCTCCTGGAATTCCCGCCTGGCCGCTTCGGGATCGCCCTTGCCCAGCAGGCCCAGGCCCAGCAGGTAATGGCCGTCGGCTTTGCCCACCGGCCTGTCCCGGCGCGTGCTGAACTTCTGGAAGAAGTCCGCCTCGGGCCCGGCGGTGAGCATGTCCCGGCCAAGCTGAATCAGTTCATCAAAACGGGTGGCGGCTTCGGCCTCCTGGCCGAGCTTTCGACAGGCCAGTCCCTGGTAATAGGAAAGATACGTTCCCATCTTTTTCTTCTGCACGGCCTGCTGGAAGGCGGCCCGGGCCTTCTCGCCGTCGCCCAGGGCCTCGCAGGCCGTTCCAATGAGGTACCAGACCTCCGCCGCCCTGCCGCCGTCATGGGGCTGGCCGAACTCCAGGTGAGGCGGATATTCCGAGGCCGCCTCGTATTCGGCCAGCGCCTTAGGGTATCTGCCGGCGGCGAACAGCCCCCGGCCCTTGAGCAGGTGGGCGTCCACGTAGGCGTCGTGCGCGGCCCGCTCGGCGCCTTCCCAGACGCGAAAATGATGCTTCTCGAGCAGCCGGACGGCCCGATCGTACTGCCCCAGCAGAACATGCAGCTTGATCCGGCGGAGCAGGGAATCATCCCGCCTGGCGACGACCTCGTGGTTGTCCTCCAGCAGGGACAGCCGTTCCCGGGGGGAGACAGCTTCGGCCTCCAGGAGCTGGTCCAGTTCGGCGAAGAACCGCGGGTCCTGCCCGTTGCACTGGATGGCCCTTTTCAGGCTGGCAATGGCCCTGGCCTTGTCCGAGTCCGTTCGCGCATAGGCCAGGGCCAGGTTGCGGTGAACGATGGCGAAGGTATCGTCCAGCCGCCTGGATTCCTCCCAGGCGCGGACGGCATTCTCCGGCTGGAGGTCAAACAGGAGGTTGCCCAGGTAGTAAGGGGCGTGGCTGTCGGCGGGATTATTCTTCATCGCGCTGGAAAGCCAGCGGACCGATTCCAGGCGGAAGGGGAAGCAGTAATCCGTCGGCATCTGGCTGCCCAGCCGATAATGCTGCGAGGCCTTCGGTTCGTCCCCCTTGCTTTCCCAGTAATAGCCCAGGGCATAGTGAACCATCGGGTCGGCCGGGCCTGCCTGGCCGGTGCTGCCGAGCAAGCGCGCCAGGACGTCAATGGCCTCGTCCCACAGCCCGCAATTCTCATAGTCGCAGGCCAGCTCGAGGTAGGACTGGGCCTCGTCGCGCATCAGGGTCGTCAGCCTGGCCAGCTCCCGCTCGGCGCGCCCTTGTCGGCCCAGGCCCGCCTCCGCCAGGACCCGCTCGTTGCGCGCCCAGAAATCCAGGGGATCGATGGCCATGGTGCCCCAGGCCAAGGCGATGGCCTCCTCCGGACGCTGGGCCTTCCTCAGCAGCACGGTCTTGAGGTTCCTCGCCCTGGTGTTGAGGGCATTGCAGGAAAGCGACTGCTCGACGGACTCCATCGCCCCGGTGAGGTCTCCCTGCTGAAGCGCTATTTCAGCCAGCACATAGTGACCTGCGGCACGCCAGGCGTGGCTCCAGGCCGCCTTGCTGAGGGCGTCGCGGGCGGCGGCGAAGTGGCCCTGGGCTTTCAGGGCCACGCCCAAATAGTACAGCGACTCGCCGTCCTTGGGGTGAGTATAGTTCCGGGTGAGCCGCTGGATGGCCGCCAGGAGCTTCTCTCGAGCTTGCCGGAACATCCCCCGCTTGCAGTACAGAACAGCCAGGGCCGTATTCGCCCGGGCGTCGCCGGGGTCCCTCTTCAAGGCCTCCTCGTAGTAGGGATACGGCTCCAGCGCCGAGCTGTGAAACTGCTCCAGCCGCAGGCCGGTCAGATACAGCTCTTCATTGGTTCTTATCTCTTCAGGGCGGGACGGGGGCTGGACGGGCGCGGGCATGGGCCTGCGGCTGGGCTCGACCGGCCGATAGCTGATCAGTTCCCTCTTTGACGAGGACAGCAGGGCCGCCTTCAGATGCCGGGGCTTCACGCCGTGCGGAAGCGGCAGCTCCTTCACGAACGGCTTGTCGGGACCGATGGTCACTTTCTCCTGAAAGAGGTTGCTTTCGCCCGCCTGCAACACGGCCACCGCATCGCGGAACTCCGCCGTCGCGTTGAAGGCCAGCCGGGCGACGTTGCGTTCATCCACCACCAGGTTCACGGCCGCGTCCCGATTGGCGTTCTTGACGCCGCCGAGCTGCCGGACGGGGTACCAGTATTGCGTGAGGGTCTTGGTCTCGTAGGGCTGGATCCAACTGTAGTCCGGCTGGTTGTCGGAGTATGCCCCGGCCATCAATTCCAGATACGGGCCGTCGGCGTCGGTGAGGATGTTGTCCCACATCCGGCCGGCGGGCCCGCTGCCGAAGGTGAAGAACTTCTTTCCGGGGACGGCGTGGTGGTCGGCGACGTGAAGGATACCGGCCTGCCTGCCGTGGTCGTAGCCGCCGAAGAAATCGTCCTCATGGTTCCAGGCGAAAATGGACAGCGGGCTGGGATGGTTTTTCCACCAGCTCACGTCCACGCCGGCGGAGTAGTCCACGCCAGCGTACGTCCCGTCGGCAATGGGCCAGCGGACAAACTCGCACTTGGCGTGCTGGGTCCCATACTCGGTGCCGGGGGGGAAGATCACCTGATAGTCGCCGTTCACGTGCACCGCCACGTTGGTGAAGCACAGGAACGAGTGCACGTACGGCGTGCGGTTGAAAATCCTGATGGTGACCTCCAGGCAGGACCTGCCCGGATGCAGCGTCAGGCCGACGATCCACTTCATTCGATGCCGCAGCTCGATCTCCCCCAGCCAGAGTGTCTTGCTGCCGTCGAGGTTCTCGGCCAGGCGGTAATCCGCCGGCATGAACGTCGAGGGCCGATGATGATGCGGTATGTTCCACTCCACCCCGCCGGAGATCCACGCCCCCAGCATCCCGATCAGGGCGGGCTTGATCACGTGCTGGCGGTAGATGAAGTCATATTGGTTCGTCTTGTCCAGGCCGGAGAAGATCCTTCCGCCGATCTCGGGAAGCACGCAGAGCTTGACGTACCGGTTCTCCAGGTAGACCGCACGATAGGACTTCTCTTCCCGGACGTCCGTGAGCTTATCCAGCAGCGGGTACGGATAGATGGGCCCCTTGGCGCCCTGGTATCCGCGCCCGGTGTAGAACATCGGGCTCAGCTCGGCAGGCCCCACACAATACGTGGGAACCGTCAACGCTTCCTCCCAGATCGCAACGTCGGTGCCAGGCATCCCTATCTCTCCGGAGGCGGGAACCAACTCGTTCCCGGGCACGCCCGCCCGTCAGCCGGCCCGATCAACGGCCATCTGCAGGAGCTGCTTGACGTGCGGGCTGGGCTGGCGGATGTCGCGGGCCGACACGCGGGTGAGGGTCGGGATCGCGCCCAGCGACAGGTGGACGCTGCTGCGCAGGACCTCGTCCTCCGTCCGCCCCGACAGCCCGGAGTAGCCGAAGCTCCGCGCCAGCCCCGCGAACAGCAGCGCGTTGAGGGCGCATCCGCCGGCGCGCTCCAGGCCCTTGCAGCTGCGGCCAGAGCTCCTGAACAGGTGCACCTGGCCGAAGGAGAGGCCCTGCACGATGATCTCGTTGAGACCCTCGCCGCCGACGGCCAGCCCCGACCCGCCCGACGCGCCGGTCTCCAGCTCCGCCACGTGATCGATCAGCCGCTTCATCCCCTGGGTGCTGGTGAGGTTCTCCACCAGGCCATTGTGCAGGTTGTAGGTGCAGAGGGTCACGTCGATGAAAACCGCGTCCACCGGCAGATCGGCCAGGCCCTGCTGAATGTTCTCGGCCAGGATAGACCGCCACATGCCCAGGCCGGGATGGATCTTCACCATGACCTTGCGCTGACGGTTCTCCAGGAGACTGACGTTGGAGTTGGGGACGCTCAAGACGCCCTCCTCCCGCTCATAGCCCCAGCCCAGCAGGCCCTTGCCGGCCACGTCGCGGTACTGGAAGTCGCGCAGGTAGGCGTAGGCGGGGTGGGTCGGGTCCATGTCGATGGAGTTGCAGTGCGGCAGGATGTGAAAGCCCATCCCGGCGCCCTTGGCGATGAACGCCCGGGCCCGGGGCGAGGCCACGTAACTGGGGTAGTTCTCGTCGTAGCCGTCGGTCCGCCAATTGGAGAAGTGGATGAGTGTCTTTTTGGGATCGACCTTCTCGGTGAGGGCGTCGAGCAGCTCCACGTCGCCGTCGCACCAGCCAATCGCCAGCGTGATCTCATCCACCCAGGGCTTGCGCCGGCCTGGGCGGCCCTGGAGGTC
>LJUF01000169.1 GCA_001303665.1 Phycisphaerae bacterium SM23_33
CAGGGTATTGTCGCCGACATTGACCGTCACGGCGCTGCCGCCGCAATCGAGCTCGCCTTCTACGTCCAGCCCGCCGGTGATCTCCAGCGCCCCGCCGGCGAACTCATATCGGCCCGGTCTGCCGATGGAAAGGTAGCTTGTGACGTTTGTCCCGCCCGTCTGATGGAAAAGAGCCTCGCCTTCCCCACCGATGTGTTCCTCCCCTGCCCAGACCCGACCTCCGCTCAGCTCATAGGTGCCCCGGGAACGGAAGCCCCGGGCCAGATAAAGGCCTCCCCGGACGGTGTTGCTTCCGCCCGTTTGGCGGAACACTCCGGCGCCTTCCTCCCCGATATGCTCCTCTCCAGAACACAGTTCAGCCTGGCCGCTCAGTTCGTACGTTCCCGATCCGTCACGGCCTCCCAGGCGCAGGGCGGAATCAACGCTGTTTCTTCCGGCGGTGTGGACAAAAAGCCCTGTGCCCCAATCACCGACCCATTCGAATCCGGCAGAAAGCTGGGCGTTGCCGCTCAACTCGTAGGTCCCGGCCCCACCGCAGTCGGCCAGGACGAGACCGTAACTGGCCGTGTTGGTGCCGCCGGTATGCCGGAACACCCCCGTCCCGAGGTAGGCGACACGTTGGAAGGGGCACTGGAGTTGCCCCCCGCTCAGTTGGTATGTTCCCGACCCTCCTGCGCCGTAGCCCAGATGCAGGCTTTCTGCAGCCTTGTTAGTTCCGCCGCTCTGGATGAACGTGCCCGTCCCCTCCGAGCCAATCGACTCCGTGGGACACGACAGATCCCCCGCGCTCAGTTCGTATACGCCAGAAGATCCCTGCCCGCCGGCCACGCTCAGATAGCTCCCCACCGTGTTTTCCCCGCCAGCCTGAGTGAAGCGGCCCCCGCCCGCGGAGCCCACATATTCCCTGTCGGCCGACAGGCTGGCGCCGGCGACCACGCCGCTGGGGCTGCCCTCGACGATCAGCTTCCCGGACCCCAGATCCACGTTCCCGCCAACGCACACGGTCACGCCGTCGTGCAGGGTCATGCCGCCTCCACCGCTGGCGGAAATGGAGCCGGCGCAGACGACATGGTCGTCGATGTCTCCCCTTCCGCCAAACCCTTGGCCCAGGGCGACCACCAGGGTCTGGCCAGCCTGATGCATCATTCCCAGTGTGCTGAAGCTGCCGAACAGGTCGGAGGGATGGGCCCCGACGGCGTAGATCGTCAGCGAATTGGCCCCGACCGCCAGTGTGGCCTGGCCGGCGTTGAGCACGGTTCCCTTCGCCAGGTTGACCAAGACATTGTCGCCGCTGAGGTCATATGTCCCCAGCGAGGCCTGGCTGTTGCCTAGGTAGAGTTTGCCTTCGACGGCATTGGTGCCGCCGGTCTGTATGAACCGGCCCGTCCCGTTGTAGCCCAGATAGTGGCTACACTTGGACGAGAGTGTTCCACCGCTGAGTTCGACGGCGCCGGCGTCGCTGGCGTTATACCCCAGGTACAACCATTCCGCTTGCGCGCTGCCTTCCTGGACCTTGGCAGTTCCGGCGTTGTCGATGTAGGCATAGTCGGCCGGGCCGGGGACGCCGGCGGTCCAGTTGGCCGGGTCGAACCAGTCGCCCGGCGTGGCCGGGTCGTGCTGCCACCAGGTCTGCGCGGCAAAGGCCGGCACCAGGGCGAAGTCCAGGCACAAGCACGCTGCGAACAATAGCCGAGACATGATCCTTCTCCTTTCCACACGGCCTCCTGCGCGCCGAGCCCGCGCCCCCCTCACGAGCGGCGGCGCGGACCGACTCACTATCGGCACGCGATCGGGGCCAGCGTTCTGGGCGGGGATGGGTCAGGCGTCCGGCGGTACCGAAAGGATGATGGCGTTGCCTTCCCGTCGCGTCTGATCTTCCCCGCAGCTTGCCGGCACCCGCTCGGCCCGAGGGCCTACGCGGTCACCTCGCCGCGACCAGGAGCCCCTGCGCGGCATCCACGTTCTGATCTGACCAACGGATTATGTACAATTGTCCGCCAGGCCGGGGAAAAAGTCAAGGCCGCTCGTCTGGATTTCCCCAACGTCACAAGGCCTGACTGATTCAAGGCTTGTGGCCTTGGGCGTGTTACCCGCGGCGGCGGAGCGGCATTTGCACCATGGGCCTGATGCCGTAGCGGGTCGCCATGCCGGACTTGGGCACGGGAATGCTCGTCGGCAGGGCGATCTGCCCCGACAGCCTCACCAGCAGCCGCAGCCTTGTTCCCGCCGCGGACCTGGCGGCGCGGGCGGCGGCGAGGCTCTTTGCGTCGCCCGCCCACTCGGCTTGGGACGCCGCCTCCTCCGCGGCGGCCAGGGCCCCCTGGGCCGCGGACATCTGCTGATTCAACGCCATGACGGCGGCAAGGCCAAGCTGCTTCAAGCGATCCACGAGCGGCCGCCTGGTGCGGCTCTCGATGGCGGCGACGGCCGACCAGGCTCGGGCGGCGACCTCCAGGTCCCCACTGTCAGAGATGGCCCGAAGTGCGCCCAGCGCCGCCGGGCCGATCCGGATCAACTCCGTCGAGGCCGCCTCCCGCTGGGCGTACCTCTGGGACCCGAGCCGCCGGATCAGCGATCTGAGCCTGGCCTTCAGCTCGGCGGCGGGCTCGGTCGCATCCACCGGCGCCGCGTACTGCCGGACCAGCGCCGCGGCCCGCTCCATCTGCCTGGCGTCAACCGCCGGCTGAACCCCGCCCGGCGGGAACGGCACCACGCCATACGCCGGCTGCGGCACAGCCCTCACCTGGCCCCGAACCACCTGCGCCAACGCGCAGATCACTCCGGCGATCCACCAAATCCAACTGGTCGTCCTGGCGGCGAACCTGGCCATCGCGGTAGCTCTCCTGGTCAGACCACTGCCCCAGATCGCGCCCCTTGAGCATCCGATAGTGACACATGCGAGGCTGCTGGGTCTGCCAATCCCAAAGGTGAAGCGAGCCCCCCTCGCAGTATTTCCAGTACCGGCAGGCGGCGCACGGCCCCTTGCGGTAAGTGGACTCCCGGTCCCGGTAGCGCTGGAACCGCGTATTCCACACCGTCCGGAACCGCTCCGTCCGGGCGTCGCCCTCGACCATGTGCCGCTCCAGCGAGGGGCACGCCCCGATCTTGCCGTCGTGCAGGATGCTGCCGATGTGCACGCCGGCCGGGCAGTGAAAGTAGTAGTCCCGCACCCGGCCTTCGTACTTCAGCCCCAGAAAGCCGGACTCCTCGAAGGTCACCGGCATGCCCCCGATCTGCCGCTCGCGCACGACGAAATCGAGCATCTTCGCCATTTGCTCCCGGCTGAGCAGCAGCTCCCGGTTGGCCGGGTCCTTCATCCGCCCGATGGGGTCCACCATCAGCAGCCGCCACTCGCCCACGGCCATGCCGGCGAAGCGGTCGTACATCTCCTCCAGCATGTCCACGTTGCCGGAGTGCACGACGGTGGTCACCTGCACGCACTCCAGGAAGCGGGCCTTGTGAATCAGCAGCCTCAGGCCTCGCATGGCCTGCTCGTACGCCCGCCGCGAGCCGCGCAGCAGTGCGTGGGCCCGGGCGTCCCCGTCAATGGATACCGAAACGGTGTTCATCCCCGCCCGGGCCATCTGATCAATGGTCTGGCTGGTGATGAGCGTGCCGTTGGTGACCATGCCCCAGTAAAACCCCAGCCTGTGGGCCTCGGACATGACCTCGAAGAGGTCGCCCCGGGTGAGCGGCTCCCCGCCGGTGACGGCGATGGTGATCCCGGCGGCGCCGAAGTCCTCGGCGATCTCCCGGAAGATGCGCTTGACCTCGCCGCCGGGCAGGTCGCAGTCGCGGGCGGCCGCCGGCGAGCAGCGCGAGCCGCAGTGCCGGCAGGCGAGGTTGCACCCGAGGGTCGCCTCCCAGAACAGGTAGGTCAGCCGATGCTCGTGTTTTTCCCGGTCGAACTGGCGCTTGGCCCGGCTCAGGCTGCCCAGCGTGAGGCAATCGGCGATCAACCCCATCGTCCGTTTCCTTTCACTGGATTAGACGCGTGGGGCCGCCGCCGGTTCCTTCGTACCGTCACTCATATCGACCGTGCTTGTGGGCGGCCTCAAAGCAGGCGCGGTAGTTCTCAACTACCCGCGGGGGCAGCGGGTACTGGATGGGGGCCGAGCTGGGCAGCAGCACGAACCGCCCGCCGGGAGCGGCGGCGGCGAGAACCTCCTTCACGCGGGCGTCAATCTGCTCGGGGGACAGCAGCTCCAGTTCGGTTGCCTGGAGGCCGCCCATCAGGCAGATGCGGCGGCCCAGGCGCGACTTGAGCTGCCGCATGCTGACGTCGGCGGTGCCTGCCGGCAGCACCTCCAGCGGCTCCAGCGCCGTCGGCGAAAGCTCGGCGATGCCGTCCATGATCTCGGCCAGCCGGCCGTGGCAGTGCAGCACCGAGAAGTTGCCCGACTCGTTGACGATGCGGATCGGCTGGCGGTCGAAGTCCACCACCAGCTTGCCGAAGTGCTTGCCCGGGTTCAGCAGGGGCGCGCCGGCGTACTCCGGGCCCCAGAAGCGGACGCACACGCCCCTCACCTGCCCGCAGACCTTCCGCAGGCCGTCGTTGAGCCGCTGGGCCATCGCCTCCAGCATGGCCAGGATCAGCCCTTCGTCGGCCAGCAGCGTCATCACGAAGCGGTCGAAGTGGAACATGCCGCAGACCAGGCCCAGGGCGTCGCCCGGGCCCAGCAGCACCAGGCCTTCCTCGCCCAACTCGCGCTGGAGGTCGAGCACCTTCTGGACGTCCGGCTCAGTTGGGCGCGGCGGAAGCGACAGCCACTTCCGGCAGTCCTGCGGGGTCTCGATGAGCGGCTTGACCTGCCACCAGGTGATGTTGCCGGCCTCGCGGCGGGAGATGCCTTTCAGCTCTCCCCTGGGCGTGGCCAGGGTGGTGACGCGCTGCTGGGCGGCGGCCAGGTCGGCGCCGCCCTCCAGGACAACGTTGGGGTCGCCCACGGTGGTGCCGAAGTCCAGGCCGCAGTGGGCGAAGCTCTCGCCCATCCGCCGCTGCAGCTCGATCAAGGCGGCGTAGCCGGCGTCGCCGCGCGGCCGGTTGTCGTCCAGGTGGGAGAACTCATACAGGGTCACGCCGACGCGGTCGGCGGGCCTGCCCGTCAGGTGCGCGATCAAACGCTCTTTCGGCGTCAAGGCCCGACTCCTCTCAACCCATCTTCCCGTAAGGCCCACGCATGGCAATGCGTGGGCTTTCCCCTGACTCAGGTCAGGCGCCCGCGCAGATCAGGTGCGCCGGGCAGCCGCTTGCGCAATCGCTGCTGCCAAAGCCCTTTATCGCTGCCCGGCCGCCCCGGCGCAGGGCCGCCGCCACGAGGTCGCACTCGCGGCGGTCGGCCCAGGCGCGGACCGCCATCACTCGCGCCGCCGGGTGGGCCAGCAGATAATCAATGTGCCATCGCCTGGGCTTGCGCCGGCGCAGGTGCCGGGCGACGCGGGCCGGCAGGGCGCGCCGGGCCGAGCCGCAATAGTAGTACACCCCCGCCGGCAGGCGCACCCAGCCCAGTCGCCCCACCCTCACCCGGACGCACCGGGCCAGGCGTATCGTCAGCCGATACGCGCCGGCTGCCGGCAGGCGCTGCACGTCGCTTGGGCTCGGCAATGACACATTTCTTCCTTGAAGGCCACGGACGGCCAGGCGCTGGGTTCATCCCGAATCGCCATGTGTTATAGTATCGGCTCGGATGAGAAACCGCCGGCACAATGCAGGAGAAACGAAATGCGCAGTGACTTGGTGAAGCGCGGGCCGGAGCGCGGCCCGCATCGCAGTCTACTGAAGGCCACCGGGCTGACCGACGCCGACATCCGCAGGCCTTTCATCGCCGTCTGCTCCAGCCACACCGACGTGGTGCCCGGGCACGTGCACCTGGACGCGGTGGCGGAGTTCATCAAGGCCCGGATCCGCGCCGCCGGCGGCACGCCCTTCGTGTTCAACACCATCGCCATCTGCGACGGCATCGCCATGGGCCACGTCGGCATGAAGTATTCTCTGGCCAGCCGGGAGCTGATCGCCGACTGCGTGGAGAGCATGTGCCAGGCCCACCAGTTCGACGCGATGATCTGCATCCCCAACTGCGACAAGATCGTGCCGGGGATGTTCATGGCCGCCGCCCGCGTCAACGTCCCCACCCTCTTCGTCTCCGGCGGGCCCATGGAGGCCGGCCGCGTCGCCGGCCGAGACGTGGACCTGATCGACCAGTTCTACGCCGTCGCCCTGCGGCAGGTCGGCAAGCTCTCCGCCCGCCAGGTGCGCCAGTACGAGGACAACACCTGCCCCACCTGCGGCTCGTGCAGCGGGCTGTTCACCGCCAACAGCATGAACTGCCTGGCCGAGGCCATCGGCATGGCCTTGCCGGGAAACGGCACCTGCCTGGCGACCTCGCCGGCGCGGCTGGCCCTGTACGAAGCCGCCGCCGGGCGGATCGTCCAGATGGCCAAGGAATGGATCCGCGGCGGCTGCAGGAGCAGCTACCCGCTGCTGCCGCGCCGCATCATGAGCAAGAAGGCCTTCGAGAACGCCCTCGCGCTGGACACGGCCATGGCCGGGTCCAGCAACACGGTGCTGCACCTGCCGGCGATGGCCCAGGAAGCGGGCGTGAAGTTCGACCTGAAGGACGTCCAGCGGGTCTCCCGGCGGACGCCGAACATCTGCCGGGTGGCGCCCTCGGAGACGCCCGAAGGCAGGATCTATCACGTCCAGGACCTGCACCGGGCCGGCGGCATCCACACCATCCTGTGGCAGCTCTGGCAGGACAAGCCCTCCCTTCTGCACACCGAGTGCATGACCGTCACCGGGCAGACGCTGGGGCAAAATCTGAGGAAGTGGTCGCTCCGCAGCAGGCAGCTCTGCCCGGCCGGCAGGAAGATGTATCGCAGCGGCTGGCAGGCGACCGGCCGCAGCGTCGAAGAGGTCAAGGCCATGCTGCGCGGGGCAAAGCCGCGGAGGCTGCCGGCGAGGAACGCCGGCCGGCTTGACGCGTACGACGTCATCCGCCCGGCGGAGCGGGCCTTCACCCAGACGGGCGGGTTGGTGATCCTGTACGGCAACATCGCCCGGAAGGGCGCCATCGTCAAGCAGGCCGGGCTGCCGCCGTCCATGTACAAGTTCGCCGGCCGGGCCGTCATCTGCGAAAGCCAGGAGGACGCCTGCCGGGTCATCCTGGGCGGGAAAGTCAAGCCCGGCCAGGTGGTTGTCATCCGCAACGAAGGGCCTCGCGGCGGCCCGGGCATGCAGGAGATGCTCGCGCCCACCAGCTACATCCGCGGCATGGGGCTGTACGAGCAGTGCTATCTCATCACCGACGGCCGCTTCAGCGGCGGCACCAGCG
>LJUF01000170.1 GCA_001303665.1 Phycisphaerae bacterium SM23_33
GCCCCGAGGTCACGCTGGATGTAGCAGGCGCTGCCCGGGCAGAGGGTCTCCGGAGAGATGGTTGCGCAGGCAATCAGCTCCAGCTGGGAAGGGTCCAGGCCAGCGTTCTGGCAGGCCCGGCGTCCCGCCTCCGTCGCCATGCTGGCTGTGGACTCGTGCTCGGCCGCGATGCGGCGCTCCTTGATACCGGTCCGTTGGGTGATCCACTCGTCGGAAGTATCCACCATTCGGGTCAGGTCCTGGTTGGTCAGGACCTTTTCGGGCACGTAGGAGCCGAAGCCCGTGAGCGCCGCTCGTAGTCCATTACCCATCAGCCGGTCCCTGGCCCCGCTCGATGCGTTCGGTGATCCGCTCGTTGATTCTGGCGTTCGCGAATTCGCAGGCGGCCTGGACCGCATTGGTGATCGCGCGTCTCTGGCTGGCCCCATGGCAGATGATGCAGATGCCGTTGACGCCCAGCAGCGGGGCCCCGCCATAGGCGTTGAAGTCGTATTTTCCCTTGATCGTGGCGACGGAGCTCTTCAGCTCGTCGGCCATTCCCGCGCCGGACCGCCCCAACTCCGCCAACAGCGACTGGAACAGCCCTTCGGCCAGCCCTTCCATCAGCTTCAGCGCCACGTTGCCCACAAAGCCCTCCACCACCACCACGTCGCAGACGTCGCGGAAGATGTCCCGCCCCTCGACGTTGCCCACGAACCTCAGGTGCGGGTCGCCGCGCAGCAGCGCCCGGGTCTCCTTGACCAGTGCGGTTCCCTTGGCGTCTTCCGCGCCGATGCTCAGCAGCCCCACGCGCGGGGAGGGCACGCCGCACATCCCGCGGGCATATTCCGACGCCATGACGGCATACTGATACAGGTGGCTCGGGCGGCAGTTCACGTTGGCGCCCACGTCGCACATGACCACGGGGCCGTAAAAGGTGGGTATGACGATGGCAATTCCCGGCCGGTGGACGCCGCGCAGCCGGCGCAGCCGCATCTGGCAGGCGGCCACGCACGCGCCGGTATTCCCGGCCGATATGACCGCGTCCACCTCGCCCCAGGCCCCCAGCTCCGCCATTCGCGCGATGGAGCTGTTGGGCTTCTGGCGGAGGCTTTCCACCGGCGCTTCATCCATCCCGACCACCTGGGGGGCGTGCTCGATGCGGATGAACCGCTCCCAGCCGGGCTCCCCGTCCAGCAGCGGGTGAATCGCCGATTTGTCGCCAATCAGCACGATCTGGTCATCTTCGCCCAGCAGGCTTCCCGCGGCCAGAGCGCCCATGACGGGCTCGGCCGGCGCAAAGTCGCCGCCCATGGCGTCGATGCCAAGTCGCATTGGCTATTCCTTTTTCTCGATCTTCAGGCTCAAACCGGGGCGAACGTAACCACAGTTGTCGCATGCCGCGTGCGGCAGCTTCGGCGAATTGCACCGGGGACAGTCCACAATCTGAACGGGGTGCTTCGCGTGGTGGGCCCGCCGCATGCGGCTGCGAGACCGACTGGATTTCTGCGAAGGAAGCATTTCTACACCTCGTATCCGACGGCTGCGTCGGCCGTCTTCTCACGCCCGGCAGAATCACGGCCGGAACCTATAGACCCGCGCCGCCCTTGTCAACCAAAAAGTAATGCGAGATAAGTTCATTGCAAATAACAACATATGGACATTCGGAGCCGGTCGGCGGCGGTCGGCAGCTGTCGGCAGCCGCATCAGCCGGTCCCGCCCAGCCGGTCGCGAATCCAGTCCCGCGCCGCCCGCAGGGCCTCGGGGAGCTTGTCTGCGTCCTTGCCGCCGGCCTGGGCCATCGTGGGCTTGCCCCCCCCGCTCCCACCCACGACTGCGGCGGCGACCCGCACCCACTCGTCGGCCCGCGCCTCGCCGGCCTTGACCAGCGCCTCGGCCACCATCGCGGTGACGGTGACTCCGCCTTCGCCGATGGCGGCAACCAGCATGGCCGCTACCCCCTTCTGTCGCTCGACGTCACACAGTTTCCGCATCTCCGGCAGGCTGCTCACGTCGGTCCGGCCGATCAGCGCCCTGCCGCGCGGCGTTTCGACAACAAACTCAGACTGGAAGGCCGCCGCGCCCGCCCCGGGGCGCTTCCTCAGCTGCTTGACCTCCTTCTGCAAGGCCACCACGCGCTCGGCCATCTCTTCCACGGGCACGCGCAGGGCCGCCGCAACCGACCGGGCCGACTCGTCCAGCCGCTGCACGTAGCGCACGGCCTCGTGGCCGGTTACGGCCGTGATCCGGCGGACGCCCTTGGCCACGGACTCTTCCGAGACGATCTTGAAGAAACCGATCTGGCTTGTTCGTTGAACGTGCGCCCCGCCGCACAGCTCGACCGGGGTGTCCTTCGTGGCCTCGCCGACCGGGTCGTCCGTGCCGATGCTGATCACGCGAACGGGGTCGGGGTACCTCTCGCCAAAGACCGCCCGCACGCCCTGGATCCGCCTGGCTTCAAGCAACGGCAGCTGCAGAACAACAACGGACTCGTCCACGAGGAGGCGCTCGTTGACGAGGCGTTCGACCTCGGCAAGTTCTTCGTCGGTCACGGCCGCGGCGTGAGTGAAGTCGAACCGCAGCCGCTTCGGCCCGACCACGCTGCCGGCCTGCTCCACGTGCGAGCCGAGCACCTTCCGCAGCGACCAGTTCAGCAGATGCGTGGCCGTGTGGTTGCGCATCGTGTCGGCCCGCTGAGGGCCAACCTGCACCGTGACTTCGTCCCCGGCTTTGAGCGTTCCCTCCGCGACGATTCCGACGTGCAGTACACAGTGGCCAACCAATTTGGTGTCGCGGACATCGAATCTCCCCCCGTGGAAGGCCAAGCTCCCGGTGTCCCCAACTTGACCTCCGGACTCGCCGTAGAAACGCGTCTTGTCCAGGACGACAGCGGCTTCCGATCCCTCGGGCAGACTGCCTTCCTTCACGTAGTCCTCCCCCATGACCCATCCCAGGACCTTGGCCTGGACGGGGCCCGTCTCGTACTTGGCCGAGTCGTCGGTCTCCGGAAGGCCGGTAACGGTCGCCGCCTGAAAGCCCGCGCCGGCGGCGGAAATTTCCCGGTGGCGGGCCATTTCCTTTTCGTATCCCTGCATGTCCACCGTCAGGCCGCGCTCGGCCGCCATGAGCTGCGTCAGGTCGACCGGGAAGCCGTAGGTGGTGTACAGC
Source organism: Phycisphaerae bacterium SM23_33 (assembly GCA_001303665.1). GTDB lineage: Bacteria > Planctomycetota > Phycisphaerae > SM23-33 > SM23-33 > SM23-33. Next base: position 3,148 of record LJUF01000170.1, read on the forward strand.
TCGAAGGCCAGTTCCCCGCCGATCTGCTTGTCGGCCTTTGCGGCGACCCGCTCGAACACCTCCAGCCCGCGGTCGAGTGTGCGATTGAATGACACCTCCTCTTCGCGGATGGTCTGGGTAACCTGCTTTTGTCGCCGGGCGATCTCGGGGAAGACCTCACCCATCTGCTCAACGATGACGGGAGTGAGCAGGTGCAGGAAGGGCTCGTGCTCGCCGAGCTTGCGGCCGAAGCGGGCGGCCCGGCGGAGGATGCGGCGGATGACGTATCCGCGGCCCTCGTTGCTCGGCAGCACGCCGTCGGCGATGGCGAAGGTGCAGGCCCGAGCGTGGTCGGCAACCACCCGAAAGGCCACGTCGGTGTCGTGGGCGCCGCCGTAGCGGACCCCGCAGCGCTTCTCCAGCCAGGCCATCAGCGGCCGAAAGACATCCGTATCGTAGTTGCTGGTCGCCCCTCGGAGGACCGCGCAGATCCGCTCGAAGCCCAAGCCGGTATCCACGTGCTTGGCCGGCAGCGGCTCCAGCCTGCCGGACTCGTCGCGATTGAACTGGATGAACACCAGGTTCCACAACTCGATGAACCGCCCGCAGTCTTCCACGTTGATGCCGCATGCTTTCGCGGCGTGTCGCGAGCCGTCGCAGGCGCCTTCGCCCAGGTCGATGTGAATCTCCGTGTTCACCCCGCACGGGCCGGTATCGGCCATCTCCCAGAAGTTCTCGCTGATGTCGAACCTCAGGACGCGCTCGGCAGGCAGGTCGGTGACCTTGGGCCAAAGCTCGATCGATTCCGTGTCGCCTGAGAGCCCGGCCGGCTCGTCTCCGCCCAACACCGTCGCCCACAGCTTGTCCTTGGGAAGTCCCCAGACGCCGGTCAACAGCTCCCAGGCCCACTGGATGGCCTCGGCCTTGAAGTAGTCGCCGAAGCTCCAGTTGCCCAGCATCTCGAAGAACGTCTGGTGGCAGGTGTCGTGGCCGACGTCCTCCAGGTCGTTGTGCTTGCCGCCGGCGCGGATGCACTTTTGGGAGTTGACCGCGCGCTTGTACGGGCGGGTCCCCGTGCCCAGGAAGACGTCCTTGAACTGATTCATGCCGGCGTTGGTGAACAGCAGCGTGGGGTCGTCGGCCGGCAGCAGCGAGCCGGACGGCACGAACGCGTGGCCGCGGTCCTCGAAGAACTGAAGGAACTCTCGCCGCACCTGTTCGGAAGTCTTCGACATATCAGCTCTCTGGGGCCCGGGTTTCGACCCGGCAGCCGCTCCTGCCTGTCGTGGGAACGCATTCTATTGCGATGCCACGGGATGTGGGGAGCTTTTTTGTCGCCGCCGGCACGGCAGAGGGCGCGCTGCCCAAGCCCGGGCGGCAACCCAGCCGGCACGCCGGCCCCACTACGGCTCTTCATCCGCCTCCTGGCCTGCCTTGCCACCGGCCCCCTGCCCCGAAGACTGGGGCTTTGCCAGGATGGCCCGGCGGATCTCCTCGGTGAGGTCGGGACTATCGCCCAAGAAGCTCTTGGCGGCCTCGCGCCCCTGGCCCAGGCGGACGTCCCCGAAGCTGTACCACGCCCCCGTCTTCTCGACGATGCCGTTCTCCACGCCCAGGTCCAGCAAGTCCCCGACCGTGCTGATGCCGCTGTCGAACATGATGTCGAACTCCGCCGTCCTGAACGGCGGGGCGACCTTGTTCTTGACCACGCGGGCGCGGACCCGGCTGCCCACAATCCTGTCGCCCTCCTTGACCGTCGAGATCCGCCGGATGTCGATGCGGACAGAGGAATAGAACTTCAACGCCCTCCCGCCCGGGGTGGTCTCGGGGTTGCCGAACATCACCCCGATCCTCATGCGGATCTGGTTGATGAAGATCACGCAGGTCTGCGTCCTGGAGATGACGCCGGTCAGCTTCCGCATCGCCTGGCTCATCAGCCGGGCCTGAAGCCCCATGTGCTGGTCGCCCATCTCGCCCTCGATCTCCGCCCGGGGGATCAGGGCCGCCACCGAGTCGATCACGATCACGTCCACGGCATTGGAGCGGACGAGCATCTCGCAGATTTCCAGTGCCTGCTCCCCGCTCTCCGGCTGGGTGATGAGCAGGTCCTCCAGCTTCACGCCCAGCTTGCGGGCCCAGGTGGGGTCCAGCCCATGCTCGGCGTCGATGAAGGCCGCCACCCCGCCGTCCTTCTGGGCACTGGCGATCACGTGCAAGGCCGCCGTCGTCTTGCCGCTGCCCTCCGGGCCGAACAGCTCGCAAATCCTCCCGCGCGGGACGCCTCGTCCGCCCAGGGCGATGTCCAGGCTGAGGGCCCCGGTGGAGATGCCCTCCACCGGCACCACCTGCTCGTCGGTCAGACGCATGATGCTGCCCTTGCCGTAGCTCTTCTCGATCTGCTCCAGCGCCGACTCCAGCGCCTTTTCACGGCGGGCGTCGGCGCCGCCCTGCTCCTGCGCCTTGTCCTTCGGCGTCCTGCCCGACGACTTGGATGAGCCCTTGGCCATCAGTGGTCTCCTTAGCCCCTAACGCATCTCTGGCTGCAAACAATGTAAGGTATCTGTTCGGATAATCCAAGCCCGCTTCGCCAACAGATTTCGCCTTACCTCGCCGGGATCGCTTTCGCCTCAGCTATTCTCCGCCCGGAAACCAGCAAACTACCCCGCCGCCGCGTGATTGGCAAGCGGATGGTCCCGCGACTGGACGGGTTTTCGCCCCGGTCGAGCACCCACCGGTTGCTGGACGCCGGGCGGCGGCCCGAGCATCGCCTTGGCCACCCGCGGCCCCTATTCGCCCAGCCGGGTGGTGGCCAGCGGCGAGTACATCGGGCCGTCGGGGGTCAGTTGGGAGGAGAACACGATCAGCTCCCCGGCCGGCTGGGTGCCGAATTCGTTGTCGGCGAACTTGGCCACGGCCGCACGGAGTGGCTCCACGTCTCGACCGGATTTGACCCGCCCGAGCGTCAGGTGCGGGCGGAACCGCCGGTTTTCCATCTTGAACCCCAGCCCGGCGTACGCCTGCTCGGCCATCTGCTGGAGCTTGGCCAGCCGGCCGGTGGGTTCTTCAATGCCGCACCACACCATCCGCATCTGCCCGGACGGCGGGACGGAAGACAGCCCCTTCACCACGAACTCGAACGGCTCAGCCTGCGAGGCAGTCGCCGCGGCGATCCGGCAGACCTCGGCCAGGTCCTTGTCCTCGACCCCGCCCAGGAACTTCAGCGTCAGGTGCAGGTTTTCGCCGGCCACCCAGCGGACCCGCCCGCCGACCGCCATCAGGGCCTGCTGCGCCTCCACCAGCCGGGCAACGATCGCTGCATCCAGCGGCAGCGCCAAAAAGGTTCGTACGGCCATAGGTTCGATTCCCGATCTCCGGCCGGCCAATCCGGTTTTCTAGAACTTCAGCATGCTCTCGAACTCCGCCAGCCGGGCATCGAGCTCGGCCCGGTCGGTCGTCAGCAGCCGGTTCAGCGAGAAGTCTTCCAGGGCGACGCTGGCGGTGACGGTGCCGTAGGCGATGGCCCGGCGAAGGGCCGGCAGGGAGACCTCCCCGCCGGCGGCCAGGAAGCCCATCATGGCCCCGGCGAAGCAGTCGCCGGCCCCGGTGGGGTCCACGACGCGGCGGACCGGATAGCCCGGCAGGGCCAGCACCCGCCGGTCGGCAAACAGCAGGCTGCCGTGCTCGCCTTTCTTGACGACCACGAAGCTGCTCCGGCGGGCGCGGCCGACCTGCTCGGCGATGGAGGAACCGGCGGCCACGAGGTTGGACTGACCGCTGATCTGCCTGGCCTCGGAGTCGTTGAGGACCAGGGCGTCGATCTTGCCGATCAGCTCGGTGAGCTTGGGGCGCTGGTTGGCGATCCACAGGTCCATGGTGTCGGCCACGACGAGCCTGGGGCCGGCCAACTCGTTGAGGAGCTCCATCTGAAGGGCCGGGTGCGTGTTGGCCAGGAAGACGAATTCGCTGTCGCGGAACGCCTGCGGGATTTCCGGGCGCTGCTCCGCCAGCACGTTCAGCTCGACCTTCACGGTGTCGCGCAGGTTGACGTCCTGATGATACCGGCCGTGCCAGCGAAAGGTCTTGGCACTGGGGCGGACCTCGAGCCCGCTCACGTCAATGTTGGGGTTGTCCTGAAGCGGCCTGAGGAAGTCCTTGGGGCAGTCCCCCCCCACCACGCCGACCAGCCGGACGGGCGAAAAGAAGCTGGCCGCGTACGAAAAATACACGCTCGACCCGCCCAGGGCGTTGGTCACCTTGCCCCAGGGGGCCTCGACCGTGTCAATCCCGATGCTGCCGGTCACCAGTAAGGACATCGGCGATTCCCGATCCCGGATGCTGGAATCTCCCTTGGCGCTGGCCGAACGCCGCCGGTGCCGCCGGACATCTTAATGGATGCGACCCGGCCGCGAAAGGACGGCCCCGGCGGTCACTTCATCTGGAGGATCACCTCAACGGCCTCGTAGGCGGCGGCAACCGCCAGCACGATCAGCACCAGCAGGTTTCCCTGGAGGTTCAGCAGCAGGGCCCGGCCGAACCTGCGCCCGGCCGCCGGTGGGGCCGGGCGGAACAGGTACATGGGAATCAGCAGGGCGAAGAACGAGGCCAGGACGTACCCCTCGCCTTCCAGCAGCAGGGTGAAGGAATGGGGGAGCATCGCCTTGGAAAGCCCGACCCACCCCGGGGCAAGCACCAGCCCCCAGAGCAGCGCCCGAAAGCCCGCGGCCAGGGCGCCAATGCCGGGCAGGACGACCGAGGGCAGGGTGATGTAGGCCAGCGAGCCCAGCAGGAAGTTGATCGCCAGGGTGGCCGCCGCCGCAACAGGGATATTGCCGCTGCCGTAGGCCTTGCCCGCAACCCCCAGGGGGCCCTGCCCGCTCCTGAAAGCGCCGCCCACCTGCTCCAGCAGGAAGACCTGCACCGCGGGCACGAAGTAGGCCAGGGCGGCCATGAGGACCACCAGCCCGAAATAACCCAGGTGCAGTCCCAGCAGCAGCCTCCGCCGCCTGCTGATCTCAGCCAGCGGCGAGCGCAGAAAGCCCGGCAGGCCCTTGCCGGCCAGGAACACGTACAGCCGCGTCAGCAGCGCCGCCCCGCCGGCCAGCAGCAGCCCAAAACCGGCCATATACAGAAAGTAAGGGCCCGCCTCCACCCTCACGGCCTCGGCCAAGGCGAAGAGCTGCCTCGTCGGAAAGGCCTCGGTCAGCCGCTCGCGGACCTCTTTATCGGTCAGGTCCTTCTCGGCCAGGCGAACAATGTAGGCGTTCTGGGTCGCCCGGTCGGAGGGATCGAAAATCCCCGCGTGGGCGGGATCTGCGGGAATGACATACGAGTAGCCGAACACCACGACTTCCTTCCGCAGCACGCCCACCACCTTGAAGGTCCTGCCGGCCACGGTCACCTTCTCGCGGCGTTGGGTCTGCCAGCCGGCCAGAAGCTCATCCCGCCCCGGGAAGGGCAGCCGCCCGGAAGCCAGCATCTCCTGCGTGAAGCCCTCGTCGAATCGCGGGTAGGAAACGACGTTCTCGGGAAGCCACAAGCCGGAGGACTTGCCGGCCTTTGTGGAGCGGCTGGCGGCCTCCAGGGCCTGCCCCAGCGGTGTCGTCGGGAGGAAGCGGAGCCGGGCTGCAACGTAGTCGAACGACTCCGCGGCCGGGGTGGGGTCCGCCCTGCCGATACACATGACGGCGTTCGTCCAGACGGTGGGGCTGCCCAGGCGCTGGAGGCCCAGATACGACGACAACATCAGGGCGAAACCCGCGCCGGCTACCAGCACCCAGGTGATGCTCTTTCTCATGTCAGCCCCTGTCTCTCGGGCTTTCGGAGCGCGCAAGACTCAATCAACCGCGCTTGAGCTACCTGTTCTGCTTCTGCGCCAGCTCGATCCTGGCCCACGAATCCCGCAGCGATAGCGTGCGATTGAACACGAGCCTGCCCGCCGTCGAGTCGGGATCGACGCAGAAGTAGCCCAGCCTCTCGAACTGGTATCGGCTGCCGGCTGCAGCGCCGGCCAGAGAGGGCTCGACGCGGCACGACGGCAGCACCTCCAGCGAGTTGGGATTCAAGTTCGCCTTCCAGTCCTCGCCCTCGGGCACGTCGGCGGGGTCTTCCTTCGTGAAGAGGTGATCGTACAGGCGCACTTCAGCTTCCAGCGCGTGGGCGGCCGACACCCAGTGCAGCGTGGATTTGACCTTGCGCCCGTCGGGGGCGTCGCCGCCTCGGGTGGCAGGATCATACGTGCAGTGCAGCTCCACCACCTCGCCGGTCCGCTCATCCTTGACCACGTCCACGCAGGTGACGAAGTAGGCGTAGCGCAGGCGGACCTCGCGGCCGGGAGCCAGCCGGTAGAACTTCTTCGGCGGCTCCTCGCGGAAGTCCTCCTGTTCGATGTACAGCACGCGCGAGAACGGCACCTGGCGCGTCCCCATGCCCGCGTCCTCGGGGTTATTGACGGCCTCCATCTGCTCGACCTTGTCTTCGGGGTAGTTGTCGATGACCACCCGCAACGGCCGCAGCACAGCCATCACCCGCGGGCAGCGCTTGTTCAGGTCCTGCCGCAGGCAGTGCTCCAGCAGGGCGATGTCAACGGTGCTGATGAACTTGGCGACGCCCACGCGCTTGAGGAACTCGCGGATGGCCTCCGGCGTGTACCCGCGGCGGCGCATGCCGCGAAGCGTCGGCATCCTCGGGTCGTCCCAGCCGCGGACGTAGTCCTGCTCCACCAGCGGACGCAGGAAGCGCTTGCTCATGACCGTGTGGGTCAGGTTGAACCTTGCGAACTCGATCTGCTGCGGATGGTGCACACCGAGCTGGTCCAGGAACCAGTCGTACAGCGGCCGGTGGTTCTCGAACTCCAGCGAGCACAGCGAATGCGTCACGCCCTCGATGGAGTCCTCCAGCCCGTGGGCCCAGTCGTACATCGGATACATGCACCACGTGTCGCCCTGGCGGTAGTGATGGGCGTGCAGGATGCGGTACATGACCGGGTCCCGCATGTTCAGGTTGGGATGGGCCATGTCGATCTTGGCCCGCAGCACCCGGCTGCCGTCGCCGAATTCACCCTCCTTCATCCGCCGGAACAGGTCGAGGTTCTCTTCGACGCCGCGGCCGCGATACGGGCTGTCCCTGCCCGGCCGGGTCAGCGTGCCGCGGGTCTGGCGGATCTCCTCCGCGGTCTGGTCGTCGACGTAGGCCTTTCCCTGCCGGATGAGCTGGACGGCGTATTCGTACATCTGCTGGAAGTAGTCGGAAGCGAAGTACAGGTGTTCGCCCCAGTCGAAGCCCATCCAGCGGATGTCCTCCTGGATCGCCTCGACGTACTGTGCCTCTTCCTTGGTGGGGTCGGTGTCGTCGAAGCGGAGGTGGCACCGGCCGCCGAAGTCCTCGGCCACGCCGAAGTTGAGGCCGAAGGCCTTGGCGTGCCCGATGTGCATATAGCCGTTCGGCTCAGGAGGAAAGCGCGTGAGGACCCTGCCGCCCCACTTGCCCGTCCTCATGTCCTCGGCGACGACGTCGCGGATGAAATCGGTGGGCCTGCCGCTTTCCGCGTTCTTGCGTTCTTCGGAGCTCACGGAAGCGTCACCTCTCTTGCGATTCGCCCGTGGGGCGCAGGGCCAGGCAGCGGTCGATGCGGGCCAGGGTCCTTTGCCTGCCGAGGATGGCCAGCGTATCGGCAATCCCCGGGCTGACCATGCTGCCGGTGACGGCCACGCGAACCGGCTGGGCGACCTGCCCCATGCCGACCTGTTTTTCGGCGCACACGCGCTCGGTGAGGGATCGCAGCGCGTCGGGGGTCCACTGGCACTCGGCCAAGGCCGGCCGCAGCTCCGCCAGCATGGCAAAGCCCGCCCCGCCGCTCCCGGCCAGCACCTTGCTGACCGCCTTCGGGTCATATTCGAAGGACTCGTCGGCGACAAACAGGACGGCGGACTTTGCCACGATGTCGGCGAAGGTGCGGAAGCCGCGATTGGCCTGGATCAGCTTACGCCCAACGTCCTCCTCGTCGGCCGGTATCGGGGTGTCGTTCAAGGACAGGTAATCCTTGAACGCGGCCAGCAGGCGGTCCTCGCCGGCCTCCGCCGCCGCGTCGGTGTTGAAGGCCAGCAGCTTGTCGCGGTCGAACCTGGCGTTGGCCTTGGTCAGCCGGTCCAGCGAGAACGACTCGATCAGCTCGTCCCGCGTCATCCTTTCGCGGCCGCCGCCGGGGCTCCAGCCCAGCAGGGCGATGAAGTTCATCAGGGCCTCGGGCAGGTAACCGGCGGCGCGGAAGTCGTGGACCTCTGCGTCGGCCTGGCGCTTGGAGAGCTTCCGCCCGGCCATGTCCAGAATCAGCGGCAGGTGGGCGTACGTCGGCTCGGGAAAGCCCAGGGCCTGGCGCAGCAGCTTCTGCCGCCAGGTCTGGCCCAGGAACTCCTGACCGCGCATCACCAGCGTCACGCCCATCAGGGCGTCGTCCACGACGTTGGCCAGGTGAAAGGTCGGGTAGCCGTCGTCCTTGAGGATGA
>LJUF01000171.1 GCA_001303665.1 Phycisphaerae bacterium SM23_33
TCGGCGCGGACGAGGCTGGCGTGCAGCCGGGCCAGCAATTGGTCGTTCTCGCGCAGCTTCCCAGGAGCCTCGGCCAGGAGTCTTTCGTACCGCCCCTGCCAGGCCGGCTGGCAGGCCAAATCCCTCGGGTCAGGCAATGCCGGCGGCAGCAGGGTCCAATCACTGCGGGTGACGGGCCGCTTGCCCCCCGAGTAGCCGTATCCCGGGCCGCGAACCCTCGACGGGCGGCGGTCCCAGGAAGATTCCCAGAACCGCGCCTGGTCCTGCATCTGGCGGTACAACTCGACCATGTCGCTCACGCCGCGACCGTAGAAGATTTCCGTGAACTCGGCGACGGTCTGCTCGATGGGCGCGGCCCCCGGCGCCCACCCGCCCTGGGCCATGGCCGCCCAGCCCAGCCAGAAGGTCTCGTTGTGCAGCCCGGCATCGTCCCACCCGGCCACGAAGGTGCCAATGGGGTTGCCGCCGGCCCCGCTGGGGCGGCACGTGACCTCGACCGTGTCGGCCAGGCGGCCGGGCTGGCGCCGACCGTCGCGGCCGACGTGGCTGAAGTAATTGGGGAACAGCTTCTCCTCGCCCTGGATGGGGCAGTAGGCCAGTTGGCGGATGCCGCGGGCGTCGCAGGCGGCCACCATGGCCGGGTCCTTGCCGGGCGAGAGGATGCCGTCGATGATGCCGGGCGGCAGCATCTCGACGTGCTCGGCCAGCACCGGGTACTCCACCCAAATGATGATCCGCCGGCCGTTCTTGCTCAGGTGCTCGTGGGCCGCCTGCACGAAGTCCACCCAGGTCAGCGAGCGGTTGGTGGGGTTATAGGGCTTGCGATACTTCTCGCAGATGCCGGCGTAGTACACCTCGTCGGTGGAGACGTGGAAGAGATCAACCCCCTGCGTGGCCTGGCACAGGTCGTCGTACATGTCGAAGATCAGCTTGCGGGCCTCCGGCTCGTCCATGCAGATCTGGTAATTGCTGCCGTCGCAGCGCAGGTGGGCGAATTCCTCGTGCTTGAGCACGTAGCACATGTGGGCCGGGGCCTGGACGTTGGGGACGATCTGGATGTGGCGCTCCAGGCCGTAGCGGACCAGCTTCTGCATCTGCCGGGTGGTGAACGCCCCCGGGGCGCCGATGATGGGATGGGTGGGGTACTCGAACTTGTCCTCCAGTTCGAACGACACCATGTTGAGCTTGAATCGCGCCATCCAGTCGAGGAAGCGCTTGAGCGTCTCGAGGCGGTCCTGGTGGTGCTTGGTGTCCCAGTGGACGAATCGCAGCTGGTATTCCGGCCAGTCGGTGATCGTGCCTTCCGGCAGCAGGAGCCGGTGCCTGCCGTCGCCTTCAAGCAGTTGCAGCAACGTGTGGACGCCATAGAACAGGCCCGCCGCCGCGTTCCCGACCAGCTCGATCCGGTCGGCGGCGACCTCCAGCCGGTAGGCCTGCTGGTCGCGCGGGTCGCCGGTGCCGGTCTCGACCGCGCCGGGGCGGATCGCCAAGCGGATTGCCTTGCCCCTTCTGCCGCCGCGCAGCTGGAGCCCGTGCTCGTCGCGCAGACCGTCCAGCAGCGTCCGGACGGCCACGCCGTCGACCGGGACGTCGGCCGCCTCCAATCGCCAATCCCCGCCCAAGCGGACGCCCCCGCCGCCCAGCTCCACGCACCGGGGGGTCGGAAGGACGGCATACCCACGGGCCCGAAGTTCGGTGACAACGCCCTTCGCCGGCAGTGCACTCATCCGTCTTCTCCCAGGAGTTTCGAATCGCTCTCAAGTGACGGCGGCCGGCCTCAGGTCGCTTCCCCGTCGGCAAGCCGCTGCCTTCGCAAGACCTCTTGCGTCAGCGCCCGGTTGACCGCCCGCAGCTCCAACATCCCCACAAGAATGGAGTTATCGTCGGTCTTGACCACCGGCAAGTAGTCCAGCTGCTGCTCGCGCATGCGGGCGACGGCCTCGGCCAGGGGGGCGTCCTCGGTGATGGTGTCCGGCACGGGCTGCATCACGTCCAGGGCCACCAGCCAGTCCGCCAGGCCCTCACCACCGAAGCTTTCCTTGAGCTCCTGCAGCCTGATGACGCCGGCGAGCTTCTTATCGGCGTTGGTGACGGGGTAGCAGGTCGCATCCGTCCCAGCGATGGTACGCAGCATGCTCGCCACGGTGGTGTTCTCCGCGAAGGCGGGCGATTCGCGGTCCACCATGTCCCCGACGCGGTAGGAACCCATCAGGTCTTCTTCGGTCACGTTCAGGCCGGCTTCGCCGGCCCGCTGAATGGCCAGCTTCACGAACGGCGGGCCGAGAATCTCCACGATGAAGGTGGTGACAGCGATGATCGTGATAATGGCGGCGCCGTTGGGGCCGGCGAACCGCTGGCTGGCCACGATGGACAGCCCCACCGCCACGCCGCCCTGACTGAACAGGCACAGGCCCAGGTACTTTCGCACGGCCGGGGCGGCCTTGGCCAGCCGGGCGCCGAAGTTGGCCCCCAGCATCTTGCCCGCCGTGCGCCCGATGACGTACGGCAGGGCCAGACCCCACATCCATGCGGGCATCCCCCGGATGTCCAGGCTGGCCCCGACCATGACGAAGAACAACACGTACACCGGTGGGGCAAAGCGCTCGACGATCTCGAACGCCCCGCCGCTGCGGCGCGGGGCCAGGTTCACGAGCGTCGCGCCCAACGCCATCGCCGCCAGAATGGTGTCCACCTTCAGTGCCGTGCCCACGCCGATGAGCAGCAGCAGCGCCGAGAGGATGAAGGGAAAGGCCTTGTTGTAGTCGCGTGTGCGGCGCAGGAGAAAGTTCAGGCCCGCCCCCGCCGCGGCGCCCAGCCCGGCCCCCCCGACCAGCTCATATGCCGCCTGCCCCAACGGGCGCAACAGCCCCACGCCTCCCTGGCCCATCAGCTTGGCCACCAGCGAGGCACACACACTGAACAGGATCACCGCCAGGGCGTCGTCCAGGGCGACAATGGCGTAGGTCATCGTGGTGAGCACCCCGCGGGCCTTGTACTCCCACAGGACGCTGACCGTCGCCGCCGGGGCGGTGGCCGAAGCCAACGCCCCGAAGAGCAGGCCCAGCGCCACCGACGTCACCGGCCGGCCGGTGACGACCATGGCCATGGCCCCCACCAGCAGCCCCACCATCACAAAGGCGCCGAGCCCCTCGGCCAGCAGGATCTTGATGAACTGTCTGCCGTATTTCTTGAAGACCTCACGGCGCAGTTCCCCTCCGATCATGAACCCGATCACCCCCAGGGCGAAGGCATTGAACGGGAGCAGCTTGTTCAGGGCCGCGCCGTCAACGACCCCTAGCCCGGAACGCCCCACCAGCAGCCCGATGGCGATGTAGGCAACCACGTGCGGGATGCGCAGCCGCTGAAAGATACCCGCCCCGAACGTCCCGGCAAAGATGGCGACCCCTGCCACCAGCAGGAGCGGGAGGTGCGGATGTGCCCAGATCGCCAGAATCTCGCCGCTCATGTCTTCCCTTCGATTATGGCAGCCAGCGGGACACCTGGCAACCTGATGCCGGCCCGGTCAGGCCTCGGCGGCCTCGGCCAGCCGATGCCGCCGCAGGACCTCACCGGACAAGGCCCGGTCCACGGCCCGCAGTTCCAGCATCCCCTCCAGAGCGGAGTTGTCGTCGGCCTTCACCACGGGCAGGTAGTCCAGATGCTGCTCGCGCATGCGGGTGACAGCCTCGACCAGGGGGGCGTCTGCGGTGATGGTGTCGGGCACCGGCTGCATGACGTCCATGGCCACCAGCCAGTCCTGGAGGCCGGCGCTGCCGAAGCTCTGCTTCAACTCGGGGATGCGGATGATGCCGGTGAGCTTGCCGGCGGCGTTCGTGACCGGGTAGCACATCGCGTCCGTCTCGGCGATGGTGCCCAGGATGGTGGCCAGCGTGGTGTTCTCCGCGAAGACGGGGGCTTTGCGGTTGACCATGTCGGCGACCCGATAGGAATTCATCAGGTCTTCCTCGGTGACGTCCAGTCCGACCTCGCCGGCCCGTTTGACGGCGAGCCTCACGAACGGCGGCCCGGCCAGCTCCACGATGAACGTGGTGACCGCCACCATCATGATGATGGCGTCGCCGAGCTGCTTTCCCACCGGGCCGGGCATCTCCTTGGAGAAGCCGACGCTGGCAAGGATCGACAGTCCCACGGCCACGCCGCCCTGACAGAACAGGCACCAACCCAAGTACTTGCGCACGCTAGGCCCGGCCCCGGCCCAGCGCGCCCCCAGGTGGGCCCCCGCCACCTTGGCGGCGATCCGCCCCACCAGGTACGGCCCCGCCAGCACCCACATCCACAGTTGCATCCCCCCCAGGTGCAGCCGGGCCCCGGCCACCACGAAGAACAGAACGTAGATCGGCGCCGCGAAACGCTGGACGATGTGGAAGGCCTGCTGGCTCCGCCGGGGAGCCAGGTTCACCAGCGCCGCCCCCAGCGTCATCGCCGCCAGGATGAGGTCCAGCTCCAGCGCCAGCGCCCCGCCCAGAACCAGCGCCAGGGTGCCGATGGTGATGGTAAGCGACAGCTCCGGGTCGCGCACGCGGCGCAGCACGAAGTTCAGCAGGTAGCCCGCGGCCACCCCCATCGCCGCCGCCCCGATGAGCTTCCGCGCCACCGGCCCCACAAAGGCGAAGACCCCGCCGGTGGGCGCCCCGATGATCCCGGAGGCGATGCTGAAGGCGAACGCATACAGGATCAGCGCCAGCCCGTCGTCCAGGGCCACCATGGCGTACACCGCCGTGGTCAGCGGTCCGCGCGTCTTGTATTCCCACAACACGTTCACCGTCGCCGCGGGGGCCGTGGCCGAGGCGATCGCCCCGATAACCAGGCCCAGGGCGGCCGAGGTCGCCAGGTCGCGCGTCACCAGCAGACCCGTCAGGCTGACAAGGATGCTCACGACCAGGAACGCCCCGATCCCCTGCGAAAGCAGGATCGTCAGGAACTGCCAGCCGTGCCGGCGGAAAACCTCCCCTCGCAGCTCCCCCCCGATGAGGAAGCCGATGACGCCCAGGGCGAAGAAATTGAAAGGCAGCAGGTTATCAATCGCCGCGTCGTCAATGGCCCCCAGCCCCGACTTGCCCAGCAGTGCCCCGATGGCGATGTAGCCCACCACCTGCGGCACGCGCAGGCGGCGGAAAAAGCGCGCCCCGACCGTGCCGGCGAAAAGGGCAAAGCCGATCACTAGCAGGATCGGAAGCTGCCACTGTGCCTGAGGCGCTTGGACCTGGCCCCACATTCCTTGCCTTCGTTCATTTCGCGGCGGGGGTGGCCGGATTTCCGGCCCAGCCCGGTGCCGGGGGCGGCGGGTCTGTTTTCCCCGCCGGCCCTGCCAGGATCCGGCAATTCTATCCGCTTCAACTGCCGCCACAACATACGCGGCTGCCGGCCGCAAGAACAGGGCTCACTCCTGCGTCTGCTGGCGGAGGCGCTTGAGATGGCTGCGGCGCTTCTTTGCCTCCAGCCGCCGCTGCCGGGACGCGGCGGTCGGGCCGGTGGGAACGCGCTTCCTGGGGGGCTTGGCCGCGCGGGCGATCAGCCCGGTGAGCCTCCTCAGCGCGTCGTCGCGGTTGGCCCTCTGCGTGCGGCAGCGGCTGGCCCGGATGATCAGCACGCCCCCGGCCGTCATTCGCGACCCGGCCAGCCGCGCCAGCCGCCGCTTCACCTCCTGCGCCAGCGACGGCGAACCGGCCACGTCGAACCGCAGCTGCACGGCCGTGGAGACCTTGTTGACCTTCTGCCCGCCCGGGCCCGGCGAACGCACGAACTCCAACTCGATCTCGTCCTGGCGAATCGAAATCTCGTCGGTGACGCGGATCACGCCGCCATTTTCAGGCAGTGGAAAAGGAATGCGAAGCCAAAAACCCGGCCGGCAGCCTTCAGGCCGGATCTCCCACGGCGCGCGGCGCGGACCCGGGGGCCTCACTCAAGCAGTGGTTTCGTTGACCCCGCCGAATCGGCGGCGGCGCCGGCAGAAGGTCTGAATCGCCTTGCGGAATTCCTCCTCGTCGAAGTCCGGCCAGAGGACGTCGGTGACGTAGAACTCCGTGTACGAAACCTGCCAGAGCAGGAAGTTGCTGATCCGCATCTCCCCGGCCGTGCGGATCAGCAGGTCCGGGTCGCAAATCCCGGCGGTGTCGAGGGCGTCGGAAATGGTCTGCTCGTTGATGCCCGGCGGGGCGATCTGGCCGGCGGCGGCGCGGGCGGCGATGGAGCGGACGGCATCGGTCAGCTCGGCCCGCCCGCCGTAGTTGAGCGCCAGGTTCAGCCACATGCCGGTGTTCGTGCGGGAGGCCTCCAAGGTGGCGTCGAGTTCGGCCAGCACCGAAGCCGGCAGCCTGTCGCGCCGGCCCAGGTGCCGCATGCGGACGTTGTTTGCCATTACCGTGGGGCGCTCGTGGAGGAGGTACTCGGCGTACAGGTGCATCAGGGTGTCGACCTCCTCGGGCGGGCGGCGCCAGTTCTCGATGGAAAAGCTGTACAGCGTCAGCGCCTCCAGCCCCAGCCGCACCGCCTCCGTGACGATCCGCCGGGTCCTCTTGGCCCCCTCGGCATGCCCGGCCGAACGCGGCAGCCCGCGGCTGCGGGCCCAGCGCCCGTTACCGTCCATGATGATGGCCACGTGCCGGAGGAATCGCCCGTCGGGGATGCCCAGCGCCGCCCTGGCGGCGGCAACGGCTTGTGGTGAAGGACCGGTCATGAGTCAGCTTTCGCCTGGGCGGGCCACAATTCCCGCTGACGCGCGTTCACGTAAGTTGCCATCAGAGAAAAAGTTGCGTATGGTGAAGGATCGTCTGCTCCCTCTCGGGCCCAACGCCGATGATGCCCACCGGCCGACCCACGATGTCCTCGATGCGGCTGACGTATTTCCGGGCCTCGGCCGGCAGGTCCTCAAACCTGCGGGCCCCCCCGATCTCGCCCTTCCAGCCGGGCAGCCGCTCGTACACGCATTCGACCCTCTCCAGCGGGACGGCCGGGTCGAACTCCTCCAGGACTCCGCCGTCCAGCTTGTAGGCGGTACAGATGCTGAGGCTTTCCAGCCCGCCGGGCACGTCCAGCAGCGTCAGTGCCAGCTCGTCCACGCCGGAAAGGTCTGCGGCGTATCGGACGGCGACCGTGTCCAGCCAGCCACAGCGTCTCGGCCGGCCGGTGGTCGTGCCATACTCCCGCCCGCGCTGCCGCAGTTGCTCGCCGATGGCGTTGTCCTGCTCGGTGGGAAACGGCCCGGTGCCGACACGAGAGG
>LJUF01000172.1 GCA_001303665.1 Phycisphaerae bacterium SM23_33
GGGGCGGCGGGGAGGGGTCAACACCGCCTTTCAGGGTCGCGCAACAGCCGGCCGGGCCGGTCGTTAAGGGTCGGCGGCGTGCAGGCCGGCGGCGGCAAAGTGACTGGCAGTCGTTGGACTTCAGACTTCAGGCTTCAGACTTCAGGCTTCAGGCTTCGGGCTTCAGAGTTCAGACTTCAGGCTTCAGACTTCAGGCTTCGGGCTTCAGACTTCAGGCCTGAGGAAACGGCCCCTGCGGCCGGGGGCGGCGTTTGCCTTGCGGCGACTTGCCGGGATAGAATTCGCAGATGCCCGCGGCGGGTGATGTCCGCTCGTGTGCTGGCCGCGTGTGGGGCGGTCCGAGGCGCCGCGGGGGCGTGAGTTGGCGGTGGCCCGATTGAGGCAAGCCGGCAGGGTGCTGTGGAAGGTCTTGCACTCCAGGTGCAACTCCAGGCCATTTTCGCTATCCCATCTGGTCACCAGGAGATGCGACTGCCGCTGCCAGACGTCTATGGTCGAGCCCCGATGTACATCGGGGCGGCCCGGAGGAGCTGAGCGGGCAGGAGATAGCCCGGCTGTACGGACAGGCGCGGGACCTGGGCTTCGTGATGAACGCCATCTGGGGCGGGGAGCCGCTGTTGAGGCAGGACCTGTCGGAGATCGCACGCAGCTCCGGGGCCAGCGGCCTGGTGACGACCATCATCACCAACGGCTATTACCTGGGGGCAGGCTGGGCGAGCTTTCGCGCTACGTGGACTGCTTCATAGTCTCTCTGGACGAGGTAGGCCAAAGGCATGACGCGATGCGGGGGAAAGAGGGCATATTCGAAAGGGCGATCAGGGGCATCCAGAGGGCAAAGGGATGTCCGGGCATCAAGGTCATGATAAACAGCGTCTTCAGCAAGCTGAACCTGGGTGCCGTCGAAGGGCTGGTCCACCTGGCCGATGAGCTTGGCGTGCCGATCTACCTGTGCCCGATAGAAACAGGCATCGGGAGGGCCGGCTTTGCGGAAAGCAAGGAAGGTCTTGGGGCGAGCCCGCAGGAGTTGGAGGAGTTTGCCAGAACGGTCATGGGATTGAAGAGGCGCGGGTTCAGGATCAACAACTCGCTGACCTATCTGCGGACCTTCATTGGCGGGAAGAAGCCGTTCCGGTGTCATACTCAGAAGGTCGCGGTCAGCATTGACGCCAACGGCGACGTGAAGAACTGCATCGCCCGCGAGCCGTTCGGCAACGTGAGCCGGACCCCGCTCAGGGAGATCCTGGAATCTGAAAGGGTGAGGCAGGCCAGGAGGCAGTCGGAAAGCTGCCATGCCTGCAACAACCCCGACGTGATCGACTGCTCCTATGTCTGGGAGCTGCGACCGGAAAGCGTCTGGAGCTTCGCCAGGGTGTTTCTTGACTGAGTGTTGGAACGGATCGTTTCGATCCGACAAGAAGGAATGGCGGGGTGCCTTTTCGAAGCGGACTATGGGGGAGAGCTCGCTATGCGGCGCCGGCGATGTTTGCCGAATATCTTGTGGCACAAGCAGTTACGTTCGGCCGGCAGGTTTGGCGCTCGGGCGCCGCAAACCAGGTGCACATCGCGCACAAGGGCCATACGCCGCAGAGCTGGCCGGCTGGGCGGGCTATTTGGGGATGGAGATGCGGTACTTCTTGAGGCGGTAGCGGAGGTTGTCGCGGGAGATGCCCAGGGCCTTGGCGGCGCGGGTCTGGTTCCAGTTGCTCTCGCGCAGGGCCTTGAGGATGAGGGATTGCTCGACCTCGGCGAGGGTGTTGCCGGCGACCTCGCCGCCGGGGCGTTCGGTGACCTCCGGCGGCAGTTGGGCCAGGTCGATCTTGCCGTCCTCGGCCAGCAGGCAGGCCCGCTCCAGCAGGTTCTGCAATTCGCGGATGTTGCCGGGGTAGTCGTAGGCCTTCAGGGCGGCCATGGCCCGGTCGGTGACGGTGGGGCGGGGGATCTTCAGCTCGCGGGTGAGCTTCGTCAGGAAATGCTCCACCAGGGCGGGGATGTCCTCGCGGCGGTGGCGCAGCGGCGGGACGGCGATGGGGAAGACGTTCAGCCGGTAGTACAGGTCTTCGCGGAAACGTCCCTGGGTTTTCTCGGCCTCCAGGTCGCGGTTGCTGGCGGCGATGACGCGGACGTCGGCGCCGATGGTGCGGGTGCCGCCGACGCGGACGAACTCCTTTTCCTGGAGGACGCGGAGCAGCTTGACCTGGATGGCGGGTGCGATCTCGCCGATCTCGTCGAGGAAGATGCTGCCGCCGTCGGCCAGCTCGAAGCGTCCCAGGCGTCTGCCGGTGGCGCCGGTGAAGGCCCCGGCCTCGTGGCCGAACAGCTCGCTTTCCAGCAGGGTCTCCGGCAGGGCGGCGCAGTTGACGGGGATGAAGGGGGCGTCGCGGCGGGGGGAGCTGTCGTGGATGGTGCGGGCGGCCAGCTCCTTGCCCACGCCGCTGGGGCCCAGCAGCAGCACGGTGGCGGTGGAGCCGGCCACGCGGTGGATGAGGTCTTTGACCTGCCCCATGGCGGGGGACTGCCCCAGCATGCGGGTGTCGCCGCGGAGGGTTTCCTTCAGGCCGCGGTTTTCGCGGGAGATGCGGTCGTAGCCGCGGGCGTTGGCGGCGGCGATGGCGGCCAGGTTGGCGAAGATCTGGGCCAGCTCGCGGTCGCCCTCGCCGAAGCGTTCGCTGCCGACGGGGTTGATGACCTCCACCACGCCCAGCACCTCGCCCTTGTGGACCAGCGGGGCGGCCACGAGGCTGCGGGTGCGGAAGGCCAGCAGGGCGTCGAACTCCTTGTAGTGGGACTTTTCGCGGGAGACGTCGTGGTGGACCTGGGCCTGGCGGGCGGTGATGGCCTGCCCGGAAAGCCCGGCGCCCATGTCGTATTCCAGCCCCAGCAGCTGGTCAGAGCGGTCGCCGACGACGGCGGCGAAGACCTGCTTGCGGCGGGTCTTGTCCAGCATGATGACGCTGGCGGCCTCGGCCCGCATGACCGCGGCGGCCGCCCGGGCGATGGTGCCCAAGGTCTCCTCCAGCCCCTGTGCGGCGTTGATGGCGGCGGAGGCGTCCAGCAGGGAAGACAGGGTCTCCCGAGGCAGATCCTTCGTGGAGAGCGTGGCACACATCTTCTGCGTTTCCTGCCGGCCGCAAGGCCGGCTGAAGTTTGTTTTGCCGCGGGGGGGCGGTCAAGAAAAAATTGACCTCCCGGCGAAGCCCCACCTATCATGCCGCCCGAGGAGCGTGGCAGGCACTCCCCTGCGTGCCGCGTGGGAAGGCGTCGCTCCGTTGGGCGGGCTTGCCGCCACCTTTTTCCCAGGCGCTGCACATTGGCGTGACCATGAGCGACCCCGGACGCGCTGACGAAAGGGCCGAGCCGACCGCATCCGACGAGGAGCTGCTGCTGCAATACGTCCAGGGGGAGGCGGCCGCCTTCGAGGCCCTGGTTCGCCGGTATCGCCGGGAATTGTTCCATTTTCTGGCCCGGTTTCTGGGCGATCCGGTGCTGGCCGAGGACGTCTTCCAGGAAACGTTCCTTCAGGTGCACCTTTCGTCGGGGGGGTTCGACTTCAGCCGCCGGCTGAAGCCGTGGCTGTTCACGATAGCGGCGAACAAGGCCCGGGACGCCCTCCGCAGTCGGTTCCGCCGGCCGGCGGCCGAACTGGACGCGGAGGTGGCCGCTGGCGAGGCCGACAGCATCCGTTACGTAGACCTCATGCCCGCAAATGTCCCGCCTCCCACCGAGATTGCTGAGAACCGGGAGACCTCCCAGGCCGTAAAGAATATCGTCCGGCAGATGCCCGAGGGCCTGCGGACGGTGCTGCTGCTGAGTTACTTTCACCAGTTTTCGTACAAGGACATTGCTGAGATCCTGCACGTCCCGCTGGGGACGGTAAAGAGCCGGCTTCACGTCGCGGTGAAGGAATTCGCCAGGAGATGGAAGGCGGCGTCCGGGAAGCAAGACCATGACTGAGAGGGACCGAGACGAGCAGTGGCTGATTGACCTGGTGCTGGGGCGGTGCGATGCCGCGGCCGCGGAGGAGGCCCGCAGGCGCCTGGAATCGGATGCGGGCTTCTCCGCCCTCCGCGCCGACGTCGCCAACGCCCTGTCCGCCCTGGGCGCATATTCGGCCGCCGAGCCGCCGGAAGACCTGGTGGACCGGACCATGGCCCGCATCCGGGCCGTCCGCCGCACCGAGGCCCTGCTGGAGGCCGCCCCCATCGAGCCCGAGGCCCGCAGGCGCGTCTTCAGTTTCCGCGAGCTGGCGGCGCTGGCGGCGGTGGCGGTCCTGGCGGTGGGGATTCTGCTGCCGTCGCTGTGGAAGGCTCACCAGCAGGCGCAGAAGGCCCTGTGCGGCAACAACCTCGCGGCCATCTTCACCGGCGTGAGCCATTATGCCAACGGCAACAACGAAGCCCTGCCCAGCGTCCGGGGCGAGTCCTGGGTGGACGCCAGCAACTCCGCGGGGCTGTTCCTGCTGGTGCGGAATGACTATGCCGCTCCGGAGGTTTTCCAGTGCCCGGCCGCCGGTGGCCAGTCCTTCGTGGTCCAGCAGGGCATGTTCGATTTCCCTTCGCCGAAGAGCATCGGCTACAGCTATCAGCACAGCCTGGACGGGCCGATCCGGCGGGATGATCCCGAACTGCTGCGCGTGGCCGAGGAGTTTCCCATCCTGGGCGACACCAGCCCCATGTTCGCCGGCGGGAAGTTCCACCCGGACCGCGTTGGCCGGCGGGTCAGTGAAAACCACGGCAACACCGGTCAGAACACCCTGCGCCTGGACGGCAGCGTGTTCTGGGCGACGCACGCCAACGTGGGCGTGGACGGCGACAACATCTACCTGGTCAGGGGGGTCTTGAAGTACACGGGCGTGGAGAGGCCCGCTTCCAAGACCGACACCTTCCTGGTTCACCAGGCCGGGCGGTAGTCAGCGAGCCGGCGGGGGGGTGCCCGGCGGTGTACAAATGCCCCGCCTTTGCCTACAATCACTTCCCGCGCGGAGATCGGTCATGAACGGGGACAGGCCGCAACCTGGTGCGGCAGCAGCGTCGCGGCGGCGGCGGGCGTGCCTGGCGCTGCTGGCCGCGGCGATGATCTGCGGCTGGGCGGGTGTGGCACCGGCCCGGCAGCCGGGGCCGGCCGCAACCGCTCCCGCCGAGGCGCAGCCGGCGACCGAGCCGTTCGTGATTCCGCTGCCCCCACGGACGCAGCCGGCGCTACGGCCCATCGAAAAGGCCAAGACGGTCGAGGAGGCCCTGGCCTACACGGAGTCCGAACGGACCATCCTGGCCGACGTCCGCGACCGCGACGGGCAACTGGACGCGCAGGCGTTGGGCGTGCTGCTGCGCCGGGCGGAGATGCTGCCGGACGGGCCTCAACCCATGAAAGAGGCCGACCGGCCCAACGTGAAGAATTTCTGGAAAGAGCCGGCTGCCTACCGGGGCAAGCTCGTGGTCGTGGAGGGCGTGTTTGTGCAGGCCCGGGACTGGTCCGGGCGCTTTGCCGCCACGCGCTGGTGGGGCACCCGCGGGGCGTGTAGGCTGGAGTTGCAGGAGCTGGCCACCGGCGAGCACAGGGCCCTGATGGTCATGCTGACGCGCCGGCCGCCGGCTGACCTGCGTCAGGGGCGGCGGCTGCGTTTTGCCGGACTGTTCTACAAGCTGCTGGCCCTGCCGCAGGCCGAGGGGACCGGCGGCCTCCCGCAGACGGGGGAGTATCCGGTGATTGTGGCCAGCAGCGTCTACGGCGCGCCCGGCGGGGCCGCGGCCCTCATTCCGCGCCAGGCGTATTGGCTGCTGGGGGCGATCCTGGCGTTGCTGGCCGTCTTCATGTTTCTCTTGCGGGCGGCCCGCCGGCGGGAAAGGCCCGCAGCCAGATACCGGCCCCTGCGGTTCGAGGAGGTGGCGGACCGCCCGGCCAAGGCGCAGGAGGACGCCGCCGAAGCGGTGGACGAGGAGCTGATCCGCCAGGTGCAGGCCTTCAAGCAAGAGAAGAAAGGGTCCGGGAAAGCCGAAGATGCCGGTGACCAGAAAGATCCGGGTTGAGCTGGGCCAGCGCGGCTACGACGTGGCCGTCGGCGTGGGGCTGCTGGACGAGATAGGCACCGAGGCCGCCAGCTTCGCCCCCACCGGCCGGGCCGTCATCATCACCGACTCCAACGTCCGCGGCCTGTACGCCGAGCCGGTGGCGGCCGCCTGCGGCCGGGCGGGCTTGCAGACCCATGTCATTGACTTCCCCGCCGGGGAGCAGCACAAGAACCTCGCCACCTACGGCCAGGTCATGGAGGGTCTGCTGGGCCTGGCCCCGCCCATTGACCGTGGCGCCCTGATCGTGGCCCTGGGCGGGGGGGTGGTGGGCGACCTGGCCGGCTTTGTGGCGGCCACGGCCCTGCGCGGGCTGGACTTCATCAACGTCCCCACCACGCTGCTGGCCGGCGTGGACGCCGCCGTGGGGGGCAAGACCGGTGTGGATGCCCGGGGCGGCAAGAACCTCATCGGCGCCTTCCACCAGCCCCGGGCCGTGGTGATTGACGCGGCCGTCCTGAAGACCCTGCCCGCCGGCGAGCTGGGCAACGGCCTGGCCGAGTGCGTCAAGCACGCCGTCATCCGGGACCGATCGCTGCTGGACTTCATCGAGGACCACGCCGAGGCCTTGCCGGCGGCCGAGCCGCCGCTGCTGGCCGAGCTCATCGCCCGCAACGTGGCCCTCAAGGCGGCGGTGGTGGCCGGTGACGAGAAGGAGGCCGGCCAGCGGGCCCACCTGAACTTCGGGCACACCGTCGGCCACGCCGTCGAGGCCGCCGCCGGCTACAGCGGCATTTCCCACGGCCAGGCCGTCGCACTCGGCATGGTCGCCGCCCTCCACGTCGCCGTCGGCCGCGGGCTCATCGAGCCGGCCGCCGTCCGGCGCGTGCGAAACGTCCTCTCGGCCTTGTCGCTGCCGGTGCGGTTCGCGGACGTGCCCGGCCTGCCGGCTTCGGCGCGCGACCCCGAGCGGCTGGCGGAGATCATGGCCCGGGACAAGAAGGCCCGGGCCGGCGTGGTCCGATTTGTGCTGCCGACCAACCTGGGCAACGTCGCCGTCTTCGACGACGTCACGCCCGATCAGGTCTCCGCCGCCGTCCGGTCGCTGCGGCAGTGACCGCAAGGGATGGCGGCAGCGGCCATCCTGTCCCCGTCCCGGTGAACGTCGTAGTAGTCGGCCCCGTCGGCCGGGGCCCACTCCAGCGGCAGGGAGTCCTTCACCC
>LJUF01000173.1 GCA_001303665.1 Phycisphaerae bacterium SM23_33
GCACTGGGGAAAGATCCACGCCGCCCGGCTGGCCTCGAAGCTGCGCTTGAGGGTCTCCTGCGTCCGCGCGTCCAGGTCCTTCTTGATGATGTTCCCGTCCCAGTCCGTCAGTTGCGTGCCGCGCGAGTCGGTGAGGATGCCGCGCCAGCCGCTGCTGAAGCCCGTCAGCTCGAAGCACCCGCCCCGGGCCGTGTGGATCCCGTGCCGCGACACCTCGTGAGTCTTGCCCCAGATGCCGAAGTAGTACCGCCCGCCCTGGCGCAGCGGGATCTTCTCGGCGTGGCGCAGCCGCTGCGGCCGCGCCCCACGCAGCCGCACCGACGATGAGCCGGAGCGCTTGACCTCCGCATCCGGCCGGCCGTCGAGCTCCCAGCCGGCGACGGCCTGGCCCTCGGCCGTGCCCTTCTGCTCGAACCCGAGATTGCTGATCAGATTGTGCCGACTGCCGACGACGTCAATCTTCGCCTGCCTGGCAGAACCCTCGGCCGTGTTGGTGATGCGGTACCGGAGCTTCTGGCCCCTTTCGATCTGCGGGATGATAAAGACGATCTCGTTGTTCCCCTGCTGGTCGTATGGCGGGATAGCCTCAATCATGTGCGGGATCTCCCGCCCCTTCTCGTCGTAGACGTGATATCCGGCGGGATTCAGCGTATCGGCCGGGAGGTTCCGGCCGAAGACCTTGTACACGGTCATGATGACCGGCCAGTCGGTCTGCTTCTGCGGCGAGGTGTTCTCGATCTCCAGGACGACGTCATAGTCAGCCAGCGGGCTCGGGCCGGCCGCACCCGCCGCCGCCGACAGCGACGCGCACAGCGCCGCCAGAACAGCCCCCTGGAGTCTCCCCTGGAACCATTTCGCTCGGTGTCGGGTCATAGCCAACCTCCTGATCTCTGAAGCCGCACTGACGGCAGGCGGCCGGCACCATTGTACAGACCGGATGACCGGAATGCGGGAGAATGCCAGGGAAATGGAGCCAGACCCTGTCCGGCCGGCGCGGACGGCCGGGCCGCTAGCCGGCGGCGAGGAGGTGGCGGCTGCGCGGGGGGAGGTGGAGCTTGAGCAGGTCGGGCCCTCGGGCTTCGACGGCGGCCGCCGTGTCCTGCTCGGCGGCGAGGCGGTCCAGCGGGCCCAGGGGCGAGGCGGAAGCAGACTTGATCTCCACGTCGGCAGGCTCGTTCCGGTAGTTGCAGACGGCCAGCGGGCCGCCATCGAAGCAGTAGATACCGACCCGGCCGGGGCAGCAAATCTCCAGGCCAAGCGGCTCGATGACGGCCGCCCGGATGCAGTCCAGCACGGGCTGGGGCAGGTCCACGACGTTCACCCATCGAGTGATGTTCACGCCGGTCCGCCCGCCCAGGGCATTGGTCTGAATGTCGAGCATCATCGCCGAAGCGGCTCCGTGCCGCCTGCGGGTGAAGTACGGGGAGAGCCCTTCGCATCGTCCCCAACTGAGCAGCACCTCGGCCCCGGCGGCCTCGAGCACGCCGGCGACCTCCACCGGCCGCTCGCTACCGAAGCCCGCGCCGGCCAGGCGGATCTGACCCGACTGGGCCGGGCCCTCATCCAGCGAGCCGCGCCGCCGCAGGCCGAACAGCTCCTCGGCGGCGTCGGCCGGCAGGCCGGCCACGAACTCAGCCGAGGCCAGCAGCGAGCGTCCGGCGGCGAGGTGCCGGCGGGCCTTTTCAAGAACGTCCTCATCGGCCAGGGCGTGGCCGGACAGGAAGACCACGCGGGCGTCCTGGGGAAAGCCGGCGTGCATGGTGGTGGGTATGCCGAGCATGGTGAGGTAATCGAAGACGTAATACTCACCGCGCGAGGTGCTGTTGGGCGGCTTGTAGCAGGCCAGGCCGGTCGGCTTGGCGTCGCGGAGGGCCGCCGCCCAGCGGCGCAGCCTGGGCATGTGCCGCATCAGGGCCTCGAGCAAGGGCCTGGACTGCGGCCGATGCAGCGAATGGTAGTTGAACAGGAGCATCTCGGGGGTGCCGACCAGGACGGTCTGATATCCCTGCTCGAGGTAGCTGGGCTCGTCGCAGCCGTACGGGTCGAACCAGCCGCCCAGGGTCTTGGCCCCGGCGAGGTCGGCCAGCCAGCGGTAGACGCTCCAGGACTGGGCCTGCTGGACGGGGCCGAACTGGTCCTCGGCGTGGGGGTCGCGGGTCTCGGTGCCGACCCAGATGGCGTCGAACTGGCGGGTCTGGGCGGCGGCGTCGTAGCCGAACTGCTGGAAGCGGTCGTACCACTGCGGGTACTTGATGATGACCTGGCACCCAGGGTTGGCGCGGTGGGCAGGCCGGAGCACGGCCTTGGCGGCGAACTCGACGAGCAGCCTGTTGCGGGCGGCGGACCATGGCCCGTCGGCCTTGGCGGCGCGGCAGGCGCCGCACTCGCAGTTGGTGAAGAAGAAGTCGTCGAGCATGAGGTGGTCGAAGAGCCTGCCGGCCAGGGCGCACAGGCGGCTGATGTCCTCGGCCGTTCTGGGGTGGCTGTAGCAGAACAGGCTACCCTGCTCCTGCGGCTGGGGCAGGGCCGGACCGCCAAAGCCCTCGCCCCAGGTGGTCGTCAGGCCGCCGCCGACGCGGACCCCCGCCTGCCGGAAGGCGTCGCGGGCACGGGCCAGCACCGCTTCGTCGGCCTCGTGGCCGCCGCGGTACAGTTCCAGGAAGACGTGCTCGGCCTGCATGGCCTTGAGGCCGGCCACGGCGTCGGAGAGCTGCTGGGGCCGCGACAGAAGCTCCGTCACCGCGCCGGCCGGGAAATACGTGGCCACGCGGAACGCGCCTGAATACTGCTGGCCGTCAGCGGGGGCCGACATGGCGGCGGTCCTCCATTCTCGGCGCGGCGATGGGGCAGGGACGCGGCCCGGGCGCACGCCCTACTTTTTTTCGAACCAGCCGATCTCGCCGCGGTGGGAGACGGTGATGGTGGTGCGGGCGGCGGGGGCGGCCCATCGGACGGCGTTTTCGATGACCTTCAGGACGTTGGGGTCTTTGAAGATCGGATAGGTCTCGTGCCCGGGGCGGAAGTAGAAGACCTTCCCGGCCCCGCGGGTCCAGGCGCAGCCGGAGCGGAAGACCTCCCCGCCGGCGAAGTTGGAGATGAAGACGGTGGCCTCCGGCTCGGGGACGTCGAAGAACTCGCCGTACATTTCGGTGTGCTCGAGGATGATGGGCTCGGGCAGGCCAGCGGCGATGGGGTGGCCGGGCTTGCTGCACCAGATGATCTCGCGCTCGGCGACCTCGCGCCACTTCAGCGAGCAGGTGGTGCCCATCAGCCGGCGGAAGATCTTCGAGAAATGGGCCGAGTGCAGGCAGATGATCCCCATGCCGGCGATGACGTGCTGCTGCACGCGGTCGACGATCTCGTCGGCCACCTCGCCGTGGGCCATGTGCCCCCACCAAGTAAGCACGTCGGTGTCGGCCAGCACCTTCTCGGTCAGGCCGTGCTCCGGCTCGTCCAGCGCGGCCAGGCGGGCGCTGATGCCGCCGGCGGCGTTGAGGTGGGCGGCGATGACGGCGTGCATGCCGTCGGGGTATATCTCCTTGACCTGCTTGTGGGTCTTTTCGTGGCGGAACTCGTTCCAGACGGTTACCGAAATCTTCCTGGGCATGTGGGCGGCTCCTTTGCTGGCAGTGATGGAGGTGGCAGATTATCCTCCCGCCCGGTCTGCCGCAAGGGCCGGCGCGGCGAAACGCAAGAAAAATGCGGAATAGTCGGCCTATTTGAGCTTGACGGCCCCGGGCGGGGCAGGCATGATATGCCCCCGCGGCTGGAGGCGGTGTGCCATGGCCGCCTGCACGTGACGTTTGCCGGCAGCGAAGGACGAGCGGCGGAGAAGGGCCGGCGGCTCGTCATTTCCCACGAAAACGGGCCTGGTTTGAAGGAGCGACACAGATGGCCAAAGCGATGACGAAGTCACAGATCCTCAAGACGCTGGCAGAGAGGACGGATCTGCCGAAGAAGCAGGTGGTCGCGGTGATGGAAGAGCTGGCGGGCCTGGCCTACAAGGAGGCCAGGAATGGCTTTACCATCCCCGGCATCGGGAAGCTGGTGGTGGTGAACCGCAAGGCCCGGATGGGGCGCAACCCCATGACCGGGGAGCCGATTCGCATCCCGGCCAAGAGGGTCCTGAGGTTCCGCATTGCCAAGGCGGCCAAGGACGCCGTGATGAAGTAGAGCCATGGGTTTCGGGAGGCCTCCGGAACCACTCTGGCGGGTCCCCGGGCGTTGGCGTTACACAGCGCAGAACAAGGGGCCGCTCTTGGGCGGCCCTTGTTTTCATCGCCGGGCAACCCCCCCGCCGGCAGCCGTCACGCGGAGTCTGACAGGTCCAGCTGGCGCAGGAACTCTTCGTTGGTCTTGAACTTGCTCATGACCCGCAGCAACTGGGGCATGGCCTGGTCCACGTTGAGCTGGCTGAGGAACCGCCGCAGCATGTGGATCTTGGGCAGCTGCCAGGGCTCATACAGCAGCTCCTCCTTTCGGGTCCCGGACCGGGAGATGTCCACCGCCGGCCAGATGCGCTTCTCGGCCAGTTGGCGGTCCAGCATCAGCTCCATGTTGCCGGTGCCCTTGAACTCCTCGAAGATCAGGTCGTCCATGCGGCTGCCGGTCTCGATCAGGGCGGTGGCCAGGATGGTCAGCGACCCGCCGGTCTCGACGTTCCTGGCCGCCCCGAACAGCCGCTTGGGGGTTTCCAGGGCGCGGATGTCGACGCCGCCGGTCATGGTCCGGCCGGAGGTCTCGATGTAGCGGTTGTACGCCCGGCCCAGGCGGGTGAGGCTGTCCAGCAGGATGATGACGTCGCGGCGGAACTCGGTCATGCGCTTGGCTCGCTCGATGGTGAACTCGGCCACGCGGACGTGGTTGGCCACGTCCTGGTCGTTAGTGGAGTGGACGATCTCGGCGGCCACCTTGCGCTTGAAGTCGGTGACCTCTTCCGGGCGCTCGTCGACCAGCAGCACGATGACGTGCACCCCCGGGCAATTGGCGAGGATCGCGTTGGCGATCTGCTGAAGCAGGATGGTCTTGCCCGTGCGCGGCGAGGCCACGATCAGCCCGCGCTGGCCCTTGCCCAGCGGGCAGACCAGGTCCAGCACCCGCATTTCCACGGGGCCATCCCTGGTCTCCAGGGGCATCTGCGGATGCGGGTCCACCGCGATCAGCTCCGAGAAGGGGACGACGTCCGGCCACTCGTTATAGGGCTTGCCGTTGATGCGCAGGATCTTCTGGAGCCTGGGGCCGGCCTTCTTCTTCGTGGCCGGGACGATCTCCCCTTCGATGAACAGCCCGGTCCGCAGACGGTCTCCGCCGACGAAGTCCTTGGAGATGAACACGTCGCCGGGCGTGGCCCGGAAGTCGTTGCTCTCCTGGCGGAGAAAGCCGTAACCCTTTTCCGTGATCTCGAGCACCCCCGAGGCGATGCTCACTTGCTGCTGTGCGGTTTCCGTGATGTTTGTGTCAGTCATGGAGCCTTAGCACCCTTCTGGAAGAAAATGGCCATATGTTCGCATTGGAACCAGCCCGCCGTGAGCGGCGGACATCGAGACACCCTCACTCCCCCACGTTTACCCCTCCCATGATACACGCTGCCCACACCAAGAGAATCCCCTATCTGCCCAAAAACCGAAAAATTTTCCACCGGCCCTTCTCAGGCCCCCGCCAACGCACAGGCCTCAGCCAAGTCAATCCGGCCCTCATACCACGCCCGCCCCACGATGACGCCCGCGCAGCCGATCTGCTTGCACGCGGCCACGTCCTCCAGGCTGCTGACGCCGCCGGCGGCAATCACCGGCCGTTCGCTGAGCCTTATCACCTCGGCCGTCGTCGCCAGGTCCGGGCCGGCCAGCATGCCGTCCCGCTCAATGCCGGTGTAAATGACCGCCGCCAGCGGCAGCGCCCGCGCCCGCCCCGCTAACTCCGCCACCGTCACCGACGCCGGTTCGCTCCAGCCGTGCACGGCCAGCTCCCCGCCGCGGGCGTCCAGCGACAGGGCCACCTTGCCCGCCAACTCGCCCCGGGCAGCCAGGGCCGCAAACCACGCCCAGTCCCTCACCGCCGCCGAGCCCACGATCACCCTGGCCACGCCCAGCTCCAGGGCCGCCTGGACGGCCTGGTCGTCGCGGATGCCGCCGCCCAGCTCGACCGCGGCCGGCACTTCCCGGCAGATGCCAGCGATCGCCTCGGGGTTGCCGCGCCGCCCGGAGCGGGCCGCGTCCAGGTCCACCACGTGAATCCATCGGGCCCCGGCGGCCGAGAACTGTCTGGCCACCAATAGAGGATCGTCGGCGTAGACCGTCTCGCGACCGTAGTCGCCCTGGGAAAGGCGAACCACCTTTCCGCCCCGCAGGTCTATGGCAGGCAGGATGTCCATCAGCCGCCCGGCCCGCCAGGATTACTGCTTGAAGACCTCGATTTCCACGCGGCGGTTGCCGGCCTTGCCCGCCCGCGTGGTGTTCGCCGCCACGAAGTTGGTGGCCCCCATGCCGATGGTCTCGACCTTCTCGGCCGGTATCCCCAGCTTCCACAGTTGCCGCGTCACCGCCATGGCTCGATTGGCCGACAGGTCCAGGTTGTCCTGCCACAGCTTGGCGCTCTTGACGATGGGGTCGTCGTCGGTGTAGCCGTACACGCGAACGACCGCGTCGGGGTACTTGCTCTTGATGGTGGCGGCGACGCTCCTGAGCTTGGAAACTCCGGCCGAGGACAGCGTGGCCCGGCCCGAGGCGAACAGGATGTCACTGCTGAGGGTGGTCTTGACGCCGGCGGAGGTCTTCGTCCATCCCTCCGGCACCCCGCCGGCTTCCCTCACGGGCTGGACCCTTTCGGCCTTGAGCTTGGTCAGCTCCTCCTGGGTCCTGTCCAACTGACTGCCCCGGTTGTTCAACTGCGCCGTCAGCTCAGCGTTCGCGGACTGGGCCTCGGCCAGGGACTTCTTCAAGTCC
Organism: Phycisphaerae bacterium SM23_33; assembly: GCA_001303665.1. Classification (GTDB taxonomy): domain Bacteria; phylum Planctomycetota; class Phycisphaerae; order SM23-33; family SM23-33; genus SM23-33. The sequence continues at coordinate 6,942 of LJUF01000173.1, forward strand.
TGGTTGTCCTTCTGCAGCTCGTTGTATTGCTGCTGCACGGTTAACAGCTGCTGCTTCTCCTTGTCGCAGCAGCCAGCAGCCAGCAGCCCCAAAGCCAGAAGGACAAAGGTCAGCGAGATGCTCAGGCGATCCATACCTTTCTCCTTTCTCCGTAACTCGCATCTTCCCCAGTTGCCTCGCAAATTATAAGAAGGCAGTGGGGGTATTTCACCCGATTTCTCGTCGGCCTGCAAGAAAACCGCCCGGCCGCCCAGGCCGGCGGCGGCCCTTGGCGATCATGGTGCCGTAGCCTTCGCTAAAGCCCAGCTCGCGGGCAATCCGCCGCTGCGTCCGGCGGCCGCGGGCGATCGCCTCCGCACGGCCCGGCCCCGGCGGCGCAGGCCCTGGGGCTGGGGCAGCGCGCTCCCCTGCGGGTCGCGGCTAAAGCCTCGGTCTGACGTCCGCGCGCCCCTCGTGCCTCATGCCCGCCCCTGGCAGCCTTCCCGGTCCCCGGGCGGCTTCAGTTCCTGCGGCGGCGCAGCAGCAGGCCGAACACGCCCATCACCACCAGAGCCAGCGTCGCCGGCTCCGGTATCTCGGTCAGGGCGATGTTGTCCAGCCGCACCCGGGAGAGCGTCGCCCCATCCAGCGTCAGCGCCAGGGCGGCCTCCGTCAAGCCGATCAGGCTCGGGTCCTCCACCAGCAGCCTGTAAGACGTCCATTCTCCGACGAGGGTCGGCGGGGCGTAAAGCGTGTCCAGCGTTTGGCCTGCCAGGGTGATGGTCAGGAAGCCGTCCGTCTCGGTGAACTCGTAGTCCAGCTCCAGCCAGAAGGCCAGCACCGGCGTATCCACGGACTGGGTGAGCGCGACGGGCGAGCCGGTGGCCATCTCGACGGCCCAGTTGCCAGGCGCGTGGGAATCCTCGACGACGTCGCAGGTTCCGCCGCCGGAGGCGGCCCACCCGCCCAGGCCGTGGCCGAAATCGCCGCTCATGACGAGGCCTGGCTGGGGGATGCCCTCGAAGAGGTAGACGGCCCCGCTGGAGAAAGCGGTGGCGTCCTCGGCCGGATCGCTGATCAGGTAGTGCCGGCCAAGGGGCTGGACAGCCCAGCCGAACGTGTCAAACGCGACCGGGTTGGGGTCCGTGAAGGTGTGGACGAGTTCGGCGGTCTCGATGTCGAACAGATACGCGGCTCCGCCGGCGGACGGGGAGCCGCCGTAGGCCCCGACGAGCAAGTACCGACCGACCGGGGCCACGGAGCAGCCGAAGGCGTCGGCGGCGGCCCGGGGGTTTTCATAGGTGCAGCGCAGGTCACCAGTGTCGGCGTCGAAGGCGTAGACCGCCCCGACGCCGCCGAAGGGCGCGCCGACGAAAACGGTGTTGCCGGCAGCGGCCAGCGCGTAGCCGAAGTAGTGGTTGTCGGCGGGCGTAGGATCGGCAAACGTCTGGAGCTGCAAACCCGTCTGACCGTCGTAGAGATACACCATGCCGGCGCGCTTGCCCGCGACGGTGTCGCCCGGGGCACCGATGAGGACGTTGCCGCCCATAGCCGCCACCGCCCGCCCGAACTTGTCGTCATAGGCGGGGGCCGGGTTGCTGAATGTGCGCAGCAGGCTCCCGTCCCGCGGGTCGTACAAGTAGACCTTGCCGGCCCAGTCATTGAGATTGGCGGTGGCATCGGCATAGGGGGCCCCGACCAGGCAGTAGGGGCCAAACGCGGCCACGGCCTTGCCAAACTGCTCGCCCATGCTCGGCGTCGGCGCCAGCAGCGATCGCTCCAGGCTGCCCGTACCGCCGGTGAACAGGTAAGCCGCCCCGCTCATCTGGATGGCGGTGGTCATCTCCGAGGCGCCCACCAGGACGCGGCTGCCCACAGCGCAGGCCGCGGAGGCGAACTGCGTGCTGCTGGCGTCGATCGGGTTGGGGAACTTCCGGATGAACCCGCCCGTCTGAGAGTTGAACAGATATACCGACCCCGAGTGGGTCCAGACCGGGGCGTCGCCCGGCGCCCCCGCCAGGATGTCCGTCCCGTACAGGTCTAAGGCCGTGCCGACCTGAGCCGCCTCGCCGGCTGGGCTGGCGTAGGTCCTGAGGAGAGTGCCGGGGGCGCCCGCGGCTGGCGCTGAGGCGACGTGGGCCGCCAGCGCCGACAGAACTACACAGACGGTCCAATGCTGGGAAGTCACGCAAGCTACCTCCTTCTACCCCCGGGTAATGGCGAACCCACATTGCCCAAACGGACACTCCTGCGTGCCCACAAGCAAGGAGGATTGTACCGCGTTTTCAGGATCCGTCAAGTCTTTGGGGGATAACTTCTTCGGACGCGCCGCTCCGGCCCATCGCACAGAAGCTTCCTGGCCGGGCGATCCCCTGGGGGGATCGCCTCCGCACGGCCCGGCCCCGGCGGCGCAGGCGCTGGGGCAGCGCGCTCCCCGGCGGGTCGCGGCTAAAGCCTCGGTCTGACGTCCGCGCGCCCCTCGTGCCTCGTGCCCAGTGGCTCCTGCCTGAGTCTAATACATGTCTTCCATTCCCCCGCCGGGGGGCATGGGAGGCATCTTCTTCTTCTCGGGGATCTCGCTGACCAATGCGTCGGTGGTCAGCAGCAGCCCGGCCACGGAGGCGGCGTTCTGGAGGGCGATCCGCTCGACCTTGGTGGGGACGATGACGCCGGCCTTGACCAGGTCGCAGAACTTGGCGGCCACGGCGTCGTAGCCGAAGTTGATCTGGTCGGACTCCTCGACCTTGGCGGCGATGATGGAGCCGTCCAGCCCGGAGTTGACGGCAATCTGCTTGATGGGCTGGACCAGCGCCCTTCGGACGATGTCCACGCCGGTGCGTTCGTCGTCGCTGTCGCAGGCGACCTTGTCCAGGACCTCCTTTGCCCGGAGGACGGCGACGCCGCCGCCGGGGAGGATGCCTTCCTCGACGGCGGCCCGGCAGGCGTGGAGGGCGTCCTCGACGCGGGCCTTCTTCTCCTTCATCTCCACCTCGGTGGCGGCGCCGACGTTGATCTGGGCCACCCCGCCGGCGAGCTTGGCCAGCCGCTCTTCCAGCTTCTCGCGGTCGTAGTCGGAGGTGGTGGCCTCGATCTCGTTCTTGATCTGCTCGATGCGGCCCTTGATCTCGGCGGTCTTGCCGCCGCCCTCGATGATGGTGGTGTTCTCCTTGTCGATGCGGACGCGCTTGGCGGTGCCGAGGTCGGACATCTGGATGCTCTCCAGGTTGATGCCCATGTCCTCCATGATGGCCTTCCCGCCGGCGAGGATGGCGATGTCGCGGAGCATCTCCTTGCGGCGGTCGCCGAAGCCGGGGGCCTTGACCGTGCAGCACTGCAGCGTGCCGCGCAGCTTGTTGACCACCAGGGTGGCCAGGGCCTCGCCCTCGACGTCCTCGGCGATGACGACCAGCGGCCGGCCGGATTGGGCGATCTTCTCCAGCAGGGGGACCAGGTCCTTGACGGCGGAGATTTTCTTCTCATGGACCAGGATCAGGGCGTTCTCCAGCTCGCACTCCATGGTTTCGACCTTGTTGACGAAGTGGGGGGAGATGTAGCCCTTGTCGAACTGCATGCCCTCGACCAGCTCGACGGCGGTAGCCATGCCCTTGCCTTCCTCGACGGTGATGACGCCGTCCTTTCCGACCTTGTCCATGGCCTGGGCGATCATCTCGCCGATTTCGGCGTCCTGGTTGGCGGCGCAGGTGCCGACCTGGGCGACTTCCTTGGAGGACTTGATGGGCTTGGAAAGGCGTTTCAGCTCAGCCACGATGGCGTTCACGGCCTTTTCGATGCCGCGCTTGAGCTGCATGGCCTTGGCGCCGGCGGCGACGTTCTTGAGGCCCTCCTCGAAGATGGCCTCGGCGTAGATGGTGGCGGTGGTGGTCCCGTCGCCGGCCACGTCGGAGGTCTTGGAGGCCACCTCCTTGACCATCTGGGCGCCCATGTTCTGGTTGGGGTCTTCCAGCTCGATTTCCTTGGCGACGGTGACGCCGTCCTTGGTGACGGTGGGGCTGCCGAAGGACTTTTCCAGGACGACGACGCGGCCGGTGGGCCCGAGAGTGCCTTTGACGGCGCGGGCGAGCTTTTTGACGCCCTGACGGATGTCCTCGCGGGCTTCGGCATCAAACGTGATCTTCTTCTTGGCCATGTTCGTTGCTCCCGTACATTGGAATGGCTTTCAATGGTTCTGAGTTTTCGCGGCCCGGCCGGTCAGGCCGCCGGTGGCGGCCGCCCGCGGCGCCGCCGGTGGCCGGCCGGCGTTCAGCCGATGATGGCGAGGATTTCACTTTCGTCCAGGAGCATCATCTCCTCGCCGTCCACCTTGATCTCGGTGCCGGCGTAGGAGGCGAACAGGACGGTGTCGCCGACCTTGACCTGGAACTTGGCCCGGGTGCCGTCCTCCAGGAGCTTGCCGTCGCCGACGGCGAGGACCTTTCCCTTCTGCGGCTTTTCCTTAGCGGTGTCGGGCAGGACGATGCCGCCGCGGG
>LJUF01000174.1 GCA_001303665.1 Phycisphaerae bacterium SM23_33
ACTTTCATATCCGCAGCTTTTCCTTGGCAGGCGCGGCCGGGGGCTGTCGGGCCGTGATCGTAGCCCACGCGCGAGTCCTTCCCCGGATGATGTCGATCCGCAGCGAATCGCCGGGCCGGACGTCCTCCAGCACCGCCCCTATCTCATCCAGGTCGGCCACGTAGAAGCGGCCGAGCTGGATGACAATGTCCCTGCGGCGGATGCCCAGCCGGTCGGCAGGGCCCCCTGGCACGACCTCCGTTACCAACAGGCCTGCCTCCACGGGCAACTGGAGCTGCCCGGCCAGGTCCGGCGTGACCGTGCGCAGCTGAAGGCCCAGCAGGCCCTCGGACAGGGCGCCGCCGTCGGGCTTGGGCCGCGGCTTCAGCCGCACCACCACGTCCACCCTCTTGCCGCCCCGCAGCAGGCCCAGCCGGACGTTCGCCCCGGCCGCGACCTTGAGCATCGCCACCTGGAACTCAGGCAACTGGGACAGGGCCTTGCCGTCCAGCGCCAGCAGCCGATCGCCGGCCTTGCAGCCGGCCTCGGCCGCGGGCGAGCCCGCCGCCACCGCCTCGACAAGAAGCTCCTCGCCGGCCTTGGCGTGAAGCTGCCTGACCGACAGGCCGAACACCACGCGGTTCATTCGCTCGAAATCCAGCAGCTTGGGAATGTCGGCCGCCAGCCGCCCCACCGGGGTGGCAAAGCCGATGCCCTGGGCGTCGGCCCGGATGGCGGTGTTGATGCCGATCAGCTCGCCGGCGATGTTCAGCAGCGGCCCGCCCGAGCTGCCCGGATTGATCGGCGCGTCGGTCTGGATTAGCCCGTCGTAGACGACCCCGCCCCGGAACTCCAGCTTTCGGTTCAGGGCGCTGATGACGCCGGTGGTGCAGGTGTTCTGGTAGCCCAGCGGGTTGCCGATGGCAATGGCGGTCTCGCCGATCATCAGGTCGTCGCTTTGGCCGAGCCGCAGAAACGCGAAGCGGCGGCCGGCGGGGTCCTTGATCTTCAGCACCGCCAGGTCGTCGGTGGAGTTGGCCGCCACCACAACGGCCTCGTACGTGCTCTTGTCGGCCAGAGTGGCCGTGATCTTCTGCGCCCGCTGCACCACGTGGGTGTTGGTGATGATATAGCCTTCCGGGTGAATCAGAAAGCCGCTGCCCAGGCTGATGGCCGGCACGGTCCGGCCGAACAACCTCTCCATGAATTCCTCAAAAGGATCGTCCCCGTCGCCGAACAGCCGCCGGCCGGTCGCTACCAGCCGCTCCGTGGAGATGTTCACCACGGCGGGGCCGGCCTTGCGATACGCCTCGACCACCGGGGTGACGCGAAGCCCCTGCCCGGGCCCCGTGGCCGGACCCGCGGCCGCCGCCGCCCAGAGCGTTCCCACAACCAGCATCGCAAGTATCGCCACTCGCATTCCCATGACCACCTCGCCCCCGCCGCTACGGCAGATCCAGCACCTCCAGGCGCTTTTCCAAGTACGTGCTGCCGACGTTGATAATCTCGACGCCATCGACCTTGTGCGTCCCCTGCCAGTGGGAATGCCCGCAGAAGACGTGCGTCAGTTTGGGGCAGCCCAGCAGCACGTGGCCGATCTTGTCGGAGCCCATGTACGCCGCCGCGAAAGCGATGTCCGGCGGGCGGCCCTCGGGCACCAGCTCGCGGACGGGCAGGTGATGCACGAATGCCAGCACCTGGCGGACCGCGGCGTCGGCCTGAAGCTCCCCCAGTTGCCGGCGCAGCTTCTTCAGCACATATTCCAGGAATTCCTCATCGGCCATGTCCATCCGCACGTGCACGCCGTCCATCCAGCGAGCACCGATGTTCAGGTGCCAGTCCCCCAACTGCCCCTGGAAGCGCTCCACCAAGTGGCGATGTTCCGGCAGCTTCTCGGCCGCGCCCGGCGCGACCTTCGCCCGATAGAACTCTAGGGGGATGTCCAGGCCCTCCTCGCGATAGGAATAGTCGTACCAGCCTATCGACCCCGCCAGGGCGACGCCGTCCATCCGCGCCGGCTCGTGATCCAGCACGCAGAAGCCGGCCTCGGCCGCGATGGCCGGCACAATCTCCTCGTAGCGCCGGATGGAATCCTCCCCCGGCAGGCACCACAGGCAGTGGTTTCCAGGCACGAGCAGCTTTCGGCCCGGGAAGCCGTCGAACAAGCCCAGCGCCTCCCGCAGCGGCTCGTGCTTCGCGCTGGCGGTGTCGCCCACCAGCACCAGGGCGTCGCCGCCGGTCCGCAGCACCTCCTCGGCCAGGGCCTGGGCCGGCGCCCGGCTGCGCTGGGCGTCGTAGTGAAGGTCGGCTGTCACGAGCACACGCATGCTGCCTCCCGCGAAGATTATAAGGGTTCGGCTGGCCCGGCAAAAGCAGCAACGTGCCCCGAGGACGAAAGGCTTTGACACGGCCACGACGGGTTGTATGATTCTGGCTTTCGCGGAGCCTGTCCTCTGCTACCATCGATGTCAGTAGACAGCTGATGGCGATTGAACGCGAAACTTTCGGCGCTGCCGAGCTAGCCACCTGCTTGAGCCACTACGACACGGGGATCATCCATTCCATCGAGGAATTCCCGCGCGGCTCGCGGCGGGCCCCGAAGGTGGTGATCAAATGCGAACGCGGGAAGTTCCTCTTCAAACGCCGCGCCCACGGAAAGGAGGACCTCCAGAAAGTCGCCTTCACCCACCACGTGCAACTGCACTTGGCCGGAGAGGGCTTCCCGCTGCCTCACCTGATCGGCGCCCGCCCGGACAACAACTCGATGCTGGTGTGGAAAGACCACATTTACGAGCTTTTCGAGTTCGTGGAGGGGGGCCCGTACGACGGCTCACTGGACGCGACCTTTGATTCCGGCAGGATTCTGGGGCTGTACCACAAGCTGCTGGCCGGCTTCCACAGCGATTACGTGCCGTCCAAGGGCAGCTACCACGGCAACAAGGCCATCGTGGAGGCGATCGGCAACACGGCCCGCTCGCTGCCAATGAACGGCCGGCCGGAGCCGTCAGTGCTCATGGAAACGGTCGATTTCCTTAAAGAGGGTTACGGGAAATGCGCGGCCGGGGCCGACGAGGTCGGCCTGGAGGATTGGCCGGTGCAGATCGTCCACGGTGACTGGCACCCCGGCAACATGCTGTTTCGCAAGAAGCTCGTGGTGGCCGTCATCGATTACGACTCCGCCCGCCTTCACCAACGGATCGTGGACCTGGCCAACGGGGCGTTGCAGTTTTCCATCATCGGCGGCTCGGAGGACCCGTCCCAGTGGCCGGAGTACCTGGACGAGACGCGGCTCAAGCGCTTCCTGCGCGGCTACGACTCGGTGAACGTTATCTCCAAGGCCGAGCTCAAGATCGTGCCCTTCCTGATGTGCGAAGCGATGATTGCCGAGGCGGTTCTGCCCATTGCCGCCACCGGCAGCTTCGGCCGCATGGAAGGCTTCCCCTTCCTGCAGATGATCCACCGCAAGGTGAAGTGGGTGCTCAGCCACCTGGAGCAGATCGAAAACGTGCTGCTGGACTGAGGGGGGCTCAGATTTCTCCTGCCCGGCGGAACCGCTCCCATCACACGAGCTGATGCCTGCGTGCCTGCGTCCCTGCCCTGCTGCCTCGCCGCGCACCAACGCTGTTGGCCCTGCCCGCAGCGCGCCGGCGACGAAAAGTGTTTGAAATGCGGCCACGGTTTGTGAGAATGGTTGGGTTTTCGTCGCCCGGCCGGCGGCCGGGGACAGGGCAGCCCACATGCTGACTCACCCGAGCCGGCCCAGGCTGCCGGCCGTTCGGAAACCTAGACGTAAGGGATGCAAATAAAATGAGTAAGGGAAAGCCTTCCGCTGAAGCCCGGCCGAGCAGGTCCCTCGACGGCAACGAGGCGGCCGCCTACGTGGCCCACAATATCAACGAGGTGATCGCCATCTACCCGATCACCCCCTCCAGCTCCATGGGCGAGCACGCCGACGCCTGGTCAGCCGCCGGCAAGAGGAACATCTGGGGCACGGTCCCGCTGGTCGTGGAGATGCAGAGCGAGGGCGGCGCCTCGGCGGCCGTGCACGGCGCACTCCAGACCGGCAGCCTGACCACCACCTTCACCGCCAGCCAGGGACTGCTGCTGATGATCCCCAGCATGTTCAAGATCGCCGGCGAGCTGACGCCCACCGTCTTCCACGTTTCGGCGCGCTCGGTCGCCTGCCAGGCGCTGAGCATCTTCGGCGACCACAGCGACGTCATGGCCGTCCGCTCCACCGGCTTCGGCCTGATGGCCTCCAACAGCATCCAGGAGATCGGCGACCTGGCGCTGATCACCCAGGCGGCCTCGCTTGAGGCCCGCGTGCCCTTCGTCCACTTCTTCGACGGCTTTCGCTCCAGCCACGAAATCCAGAAGGTCGAGATGCTGACCGGCGACGACATGCGGGCCATGATCGACGACGAGCTGGTGTTGGCCCACCGCCGCCGAGCCATGAGCCCGGACCGGCCCGTCCTGCGCGGCACCAGCCAAAACCCCGACGTGTACTTCCAGGGGCGCGAGACGGTCAACCCGTATTACCTGAAGTGCCCGGAGATCGTGCAGAAAGCGATGGACAAGTTCGCCGGGATCGTCGGCCGGCAGTACCGCCTGTTCGACTACGTCGGTGCGCCCGACGCCGAGCGCGTGGTGGTGCTGATGGGCAGCGGCGCCGAGGCCGCCCACGAGGCCGTCGAGCACCTCGCCGGCCAGGGCGAGAAAGTCGGCCTGATCAAGGTCCGCCTGTACCGGCCCTTCTCGGGGAAGCACTTCGTCGCGGCCCTGCCCGAGACGGTCAAGGTCGTGGCCGCGCTGGACCGGACGAAGGAGCCCGGCTCGCCCGGCGAGCCGCTGCACCTGGACTGCGTCAACGCCGTGACCGAGGCCGGCAGGCGGATCAAGGTCGTCGGCGGGCGCTACGGCCTGAGCAGCAAGGAGTTCACCCCGGCCATGGTCAAGGCCGCTCTGGACAACCTCACCGCCCCCCAGCCCAGGAGCCACTTCACCGTCGGCATCCACGACGACGTGACCAAGACCTCGCTGGACTGCGACCCGTCCTTCAGCACCGAGGGCAAGGACGTGGTGCGGGCGCTTTTCTACGGGCTCGGCGCCGACGGCACCGTCGGGGCCAACAAGAACTCCATCAAGATCATCGGCGACGAGACGGACAACTACGTCCAGGGCTACTTCGTGTACGACTCCAAACGGGCCGGGGCTGTTACCGTCTCGCACCTGCGCTTCGGTCCCCGGCCGATCCGCTCCACCTACCTGCTGGCCCGGGCCAGCTTCATAGGCTGCCACCAGTTCGTGTTCCTGGAGCGGCAGGACGTGCTGGCCAAGGCCGAGGAAGGGGCGATTTTCCTGCTGAACACGCCCTACGACCCCGACCAAACCTGGGACAAGATCCCACGCTCCGTCCAGCAGCAGATCATCGACAAGAAGCTCAAGTTCTGGGCCATCAACGCCTACGACGTGGCCAAGGAAACCGGCATGGGCCAGCGTATCAACACCATCATGCAAACCTGCTTCTTCTACCTGTCGGGCATCCTGCCGCAGGCAGAGGCCATCGCCAAGATCAAGGAGGCCATCCAGAAGACCTACGGCCACCGGGGCGACAAGATCGTTCAGATGAACTACGCGGCCGTGGACCGTTCCGTGGCCGGCCTGAAGGAGATCCAGGTGCCCGCCGAGGCCAGCTCGCAGATCGAAAAGCCCCCGGTGGTGCCGACCGAGGCCCCCGACTTCGTCAAGGAGGTCACCGCCAAGATCATCGCCCGCGAGGGCGACAGCATCCCCGTCTCCAAGATGCCCGCCGACGGCACCTGGCCCAGCGCCACGACGCAGTGGGAGAAACGCAACATCGCCCTGGAAATCCCCGTGTGGGACCCACAGGTCTGCATCCAGTGCGGCAAGTGCTCCATCACCTGCCCGCACGCCACGATCCGCATGAAGGTCTACGACCCCAAGCTGCTGGAGGGCGCCCCGCCGACCTTCAAGCACACCCAGGCCAAGGGCAAGGAATTCGCCGGCCTAGCCTTCACCCTCCAGGTGGCGCCGGAGGACTGCACCGGCTGTGGCGTGTGCGTGGACACCTGCCCGGCCAAGAACAAGGCCCGGGAGGCGGAGCGCGAGAACTACAAGTTCTTCCTGCAGATCCCCGACTACGACCGCAGCAGGCTGAAGATCGACACGGTGAAGGGCAGCCAGCTGCTGCGGCCGCTGTTCGAATACTCCGGGGCATGCGCCGGCTGCGGCGAGACCCCCTACGTCAAGCTGGTCAGCCAGCTCTTTGGCGACCGGGCCATCATCGGCAACGCCACCGGCTGCTCCAGCATCTACGGTGGCAACCTGCCCACCACCCCCTACTGCGTCAACGCCGACGGCCGCGGGCCCACCTGGAACAACTCGCTGTTCGAGGACTGCGCGGAATTCAGCTTCGGCTTCCGGCTGACGCTGGACAAGCAGATGGAGTTCGCCCGTGAGCTGCTGGCGGGGCTGAAGGGCGGGATCGGGGCCGAGCTCGTCGAGGCCCTGCTGGCGGCCGATCAGTCCACCGAGGCCGGCATCGCCCAGCAGCGCGCCCGCGTGGCGGAGCTGAAGAAAAAGCTCGGCGGCATCCAGGATGCCAAGGCCGGACAGCTGGCCTCCCTGGCCGACGTGCTCGTGTACAAGAGCGTGTGGGCCTTCGGCGGCGACGGCTGGGCCTACGACATCGGCTACGGCGGGCTGGACCACGTGCTTGCCTCCGGCCGGAACGTCAACATCCTGGTGCTGGACACCCAGGTGTACTCCAACACCGGCGGGCAGTGTTCCAAGGCCACCCCGCGGGCGGCCGTGGCCAAGTTCGCCGAGGGCGGAAAGCCCCTGCCCAAGAAAGACCTAGGCATGCTGGCCATGACCTACGGCAACGTCTACGTCGCCCAGGTGGCCATGGGCGCCAGCGACGTGCAGTGCGTAAGGGCCTTCGTCGAGGCCGAGAGCTATCCCGGCCCAAGCCTGATTATCGCCTACAGCAACTGCATCCCTGCCCACGGCATTGATGGGCGGACCGGGTTCCGGCAGCAGAAGCTGGCGGTGGAGTCGGGCGCCTGGCCGCTGTACCGCTTCGACCCGCGCCGCATCGCCGAGGGCAAGAATCCGCTGCAACTGGATAGCAAGCCCCCGTCGATCCCGGTCAAGGACTACGCCTACAACGAGACGCGCTACACCATGCTCACCAAGAGCAAGCCCGAAGAGGCCAAGCGGCTGATCGAACTCGCCCAGCAGGACGTCGATTCCCGCTGGGGCCTGTATCAGCAACTGGCGGCGATGAACTACGGCGGAGACGGCGGCAAGGGATAGCGGATTCGTCCGGCCCGGCCGCTCCGGCCGGCGACGGTGCTGCCTGTTCCGGAGAAAGGAAACGACAGACATGGACCTGACCACGAAATACATGGGGCTGAGCCTGTCCAATCCGGTCGTCGCCGGGGCCTCTCCCCTGAGCAAGGAGCTCGACAAGGTCAAGGCGCTGGCCGAGGCCGGCGCCGGGGCCATCGTCATGCACTCCATCTTCGAGGAGCAGCTCGCCCAGGAGGCCCTGGCCCTGAACTACTACATCGAACAGGGCGCGGAGAGCTTCGCCGAGAGCCTGTCGCACTTCCCGCCCATGGAGGCGTACAAGGTGGGGCCGGAACTGTATCTGGAGAACATCGCCGCGGCCCGAAAGGCCGCCGACGTGCCTATCATCGCCAGCCTCAACGGCGTGTCCCTGGGCGGATGGATCGACTACGCCGGGAAGATCCAGCAGGCCGGCGCCGACGCCCTCGAGCTGAACATCTACCTCATCCCCACCAACCGCAAGGTCAGCGGGACGAAGATCGAGAAGGCATACCTGGACATCGTCAAGGCCGTAAGGGCGGCCGTGAGCATCCCCCTGGCGGTGAAGCTGTCGCCGTTCTTCTCGGCGCCGGTCAACATGGCCAGGAAACTGAAGGCCGCCGGCGCCGACGCCCTGGTGCTCTTCAACCGCTTCTACCAGCCGGACATCGACGTGGAAAAGCTGGAGGTGGCCCCGCGGCTGGTGCTGAGCGATTCAGACGAGTCCCGCCTGCCGATGCGGTGGATCGCCATCCTGTTCGGCCGGGTCCGCCTGTCGCTGGCCGCCACCAGCGGCGTGCACACCGGCGAGGACGCCGCCAAGCTGATCCTGGCCGGGGCCGACGCCGTGCAGGTCGTCTCGGCCCTGCTGCGAGACGGCATCGGCCAACTGACGAAGATCCGCGACGACATGGCCGAGCTGCTGGCAGCCAAGGGCTACCGCTCCATCCGCAAGGCCCGCGGCGTCATGAGCCAGAAAAACTGCCCCGAGCCGGCCGTCTTCGAACGCGCCAACTACATCGAGACCCTCCAAAGCTACCCCCAGTCCCCGGCAGCCGTCTGAGACTCAATGACCGCCGCCTTCGAACGCGCCACATAGAGACGGGGAAGTTGACAGCGAACCGCCGGTCGATGTAGACTCAAAATCACAAGGCAGGGAAGATGTGGGGGCCGGCATGACAGCCAACCAGCACGTCAGGAACGGCGCACCCGCAGACGGGGAGGACAGGCGGCACTTTCCCTACCCTCGTCCCGGCTTCATCTTCGCTGATCTCTGCTGGTTCCTGCCATGGGCCGTCGCCGCCCTGTTGTATATGCCGCACCTTACCAGCACGTTCTTCAAGGTGGCGTTCGCTGCGTACACGGCAATGGCCGCGTTGGCGCCGGCGCTGGCCCTCCTGTTCCGCTGGCGCGGAAAAGGCATCACCCTCGACCGGGAGGGCATCTCCGTCCACAGGCGGTTCGGCCGCTGGGAGGAGATCAAGCGAATCCGCATGGGGCCTCTGCGGAACATGCCGATCGTGGTGCGCCTGGACAGGCCCAGACGTTCGATCCTTCGTCTGCCCAGATACCCCGTTATCTTCCGCGAAGTGGTTCCTGCGATTCTGGGGCGGCGTCCTGATCTGGCGATCTCAGACCGTCTCCGGCGCGCCATCGCCGACCCGGAGACGGCCACGCGCTTGCCCCGCTGGACAGGGACATTGCTGGCGGCAGCCGCATTGGTGCTAATGTCGCTTCCGTTCCTGGCCCGTCACGCGGATGCAATGCTCGTGCTGACGGCCGTGGTAGCATCTTGGGCCCCTCTGTTGCCCCTCGCCATGGTATGGGGCGTACCCCATACGACCGAACAGAACTTCGTCCACTGGGCTGCCGGGCCCGTAGTCTTGCCGGTCTTGGTCCTGTACCTGCATCTCTTCCTCAACCTGCCGCTGCGCCTGCTGGATGCGGCTGTCGCCCCGCTGGCGGTGCTCCTGCTGGCCGCGGCGGCAGTGGCGGGACTGCGCCTCAGGCTGAACCGCGCCCGCATGGCCGCGATCCTCATCCTTGCCCTGATCGCCCCGGCGGCCGTGTACGCCCTGGAGCCCCGGCGCGACCTGGCAAGACAAGACATCACCGGGCTTCTCGGTCCAGGCTTGCTGCTGCCTCCATTCTTCTGGTCCGAAGACGGCAAGCTGGCGGTCACGTGGCTGGCCGACGGCGACAAGGGCGAGCAGCAGCGCGTCCTGGACGTTACCAGCCTCAAGACCACGCCCCTCCCCCTGCGCCCCGGCATTCAAGTGGTCCGTTGGCTGGATCAGTCCTTCGTGGTCAGGACAACATTTGCAGACGGCAAAAGGGCACTCCATCTCTACCGCTTCGCCACGGATCGAGAGACTTCTCTGGCTCCCCCTGGAGTATTCGGTGTCGCTATCGGCCGATGCATTTCACCGGACCGGCGCCGGCTTGCGTGGCTGGAAGTGGCAACCGAAGGGGCGGCCCTGACCCTGAAAATACACGACCTGGATACCGGGGGCACGAAAGGCCTCAACCCCAGCTTGCCCAGGCGCGACGACATCAAAGCCTACGAATGTCGCTGGGCGGACGACAGAGCCGTGGCGATACTGGCCTACGAGCCCGGCGGCCAGGCCGGATGGGGCAAGCCAAAGGGTCTGCACCTCCTTCGAGTGGAGGTCGAAAACGGGTCGCAAACACACACGTCCACGGTCAAACGCTTCAGGGAATGGACCGTCTCCCCGGATTGCCGTCACGCCTTCGGGGTCGGGGCGGAGGACCAGAAGGATCGGGGCGTTCACTATGTGGACCTGGGCAGCGGCAGGACGGTGCGCCTGGGCGGCGAGGCTTTGCCGGTGTGGGGGCACGGCGGCCGCTGGGCCTTCCGCGTCGTCGGCGCCGAAAGCAAGCAACGGTGGCTGTGCCGAATCGACATGCAGAACATCTCCGAGGTCCGGGTGCTGGAAATACCCGAGAACAGTGAGCTTTGTGCCCTCTCGCCCCGAGGACGATTCGCGATCCTGCGAGTGGGACGTTTCCGGATCGCGCCGGTGTTGGTGGTCAACATCCAGTCGGGAGAGTGGCGGCGGCTGGATCTGTCAGCATTAGCCCTCTTTGTCTGCACGGGTCCGTTGGAGCGCTCCGGCTTCTTCCCCTGGCTCTCACGCTGGTCGGGCGACGGACGCCGCTTCGTGATCAACGCCCCGGTCCTGCAGGACGCTTCTTTCAAGACCCATCTCTACACGCTCCCGGACGACTGGACGGAGCCCGCACCTATCGGGCCAGCCGCAGGGGAACGTCGTCCTCGATGAGCCGCTCCTGAACCTGTCCGGCGTCCACCTGGCGGACGCTGGCGCCGGGCGGGGTGATCGCCGCGGCGGCCCCGGCGGCCTGGCCGAGCTGCATGCAGTTGACCATCACCCGGATGGCGCCGGCGGCGTCGTGGTTGGCGCCGGCGCAGCGGCCGGCGGCAAGCACGTTGTCCAGGTCGCGCGGCACCAGACTGCGGTACGGGACCTGATAGCACAGCGTCCCGCGCGGCGGGGCGCCGGCGGGCTGCCCGTCCCACCGGCCTTGCTGGCTGGATCCGTCGCCGCCAATGCGGTTCCAGGTGCCGTCGAGGTGCTCGAAGAGGATGCCGGGGCCTTCGGGGTTGTGAATGTCTATCGGGTACGTCCCCTGAGCGACGGCGTCGGGGAAGCTCTCGCCGCCAAGAACCTCCTCGCGCGTGAGCTGGTGATCGGCCAGGATGCGGTGGCTTTCGCGGCCGCCGATCTGCGCGGCCACATCCACCAGATAGCAGTCCTCCCAGCCGGGCATGGCCTTGAGCCTTTCCAGGACCCAGCGGAGTTGGTAGCGTGCCTCGACCTCGGCCCGGGTCAGGTCCGTGGAGTCAGCCAGATTGACCCCCAGCACCCGCGTGCCGGCCAGCATGTGCTCGCGGCTGTCCCAGATGCCGGGGTTGCCCCAGAGGAAGGTGGGGTAAGGCTGGCCGTTGTAGTCCATGGGCGTCTTGAAGAGCTCGGCCTGGACTCCGCGCAGGCCCACGGCGCCGGCTTTGCAGCCGCCGACGCGGAAGCACAGGGACGGCGGCTGGCAGCGGCCCTGCCCGTCGCCAAGTTGTGTCTGGACGCCCGCCCGGCGGATCAGGTCGGCGTCGCCGGTGCCGTCGACGTACACGTTGGCCAGGATGGCCCCCCGCCCGCTCTTGCCCTCCACCAGGGCGGCGGCAATCCGCCGGCCGTCGCGAATCACGTCCGCCAGCCAGGTATGCAGCAGCAGCCTCACTCCGCTGCCGATGACCAGGTCGTCCAGCACGAACTTGGCCGTCTCCGAGCAGATGATCCAGCCGCCGCTCTCGCCGGCCGGGTTGGTGTTGCGGGCCGCCCCGCGCTGCTGCAAACGGCGGATGATCTCCTCGGCGAGCCCGCCGATCACGCGGGTCTTCCTGTCGGTGCCGTACAGCGAGTGCAGCACGTTCACGTCGGCGGCCGTGGCCATGCCCCCCAGAAAGCCGTAGCGCTCGACCAGCACGACCTGCTTTCCCGCCCGCCCTGCGGCCGCGGCCGCGCACACGCCCGCCGGCCCGCCGCCGAACACCGCCACGTCGCACTCGGCCAGCACCGGCACCTCCCGCGCCGGCTCCGGCACCGACTTGTGGCCGTTGGGATGCGCCAGGAAGTCCCTCAACGGGAAGACGACTTCAAAGTCCTTTGGCCGGTTTCTTGCAGTCATGCGCTCCTCTTCGGTCCCGGCTGGCCTATTCGCTTGGGAAAGGGGCACCGGTCTCCAGCGCCACTTTTTTGCGCCATTCGAGCAGTGGAACGTAGGAGTCGCTGGCCGGCTGCCACACCCGCACCTGGCCGGTCACGGCATCCACCTCAAAGCGATTCCACAGAACCGTCTGCCTGTCGTCCAGCTCGCTGAAGCACAGGATCCAAACCCGCCGGCCCTCGATAGGCGGGTCGGACGGCGTGTGCTCGGCCTTGCAGACGGGGATGACCCGGCCTCGGGACCTGGCCTTGACGGCCCTGGCCCAGGCGGCGACCTCGGGGACTTCCATGACGACTTGCTCGGCCTGCGGCTGCGTCAGCAACGGCTTGTTCTTTGAGCCAGTGCGGCCTGCCGTGCCCCCACAGCCGACGGCGGCCACCGGCAGCAGCATCAGGGCGATCAGCATTTGCCTCATGGTCTGTCCTCCCAGCGGGCTGACCCCAATATAGCAGGCAAGCGCGCGGGCCGAAACCATGCATCCGCTACCGCGGAACGGGGAAATGCAGTATAAACTCCGGCATGATCATCACGATTGACGGGCCGGCCGGCTCGGGCAAGAGCACCGCCGCCAGGCAGTTGGCCAAGGTGCTGGGCGTGGCCTACCTGGACACGGGGGCGACGTACCGGGCGGTGACGCTGGCGGCCCTGCGCGGCGGGGTCAACCTGGAAGACGAAGCCGCCCTGGCCGAGCTGGCCCGGCGGATGGAGCTGCGGCTGGAATACGCCGGTGAGGAGCTGCGCGTGCTGCTGGACGGGAAGGACGTTTCCCGCGAGATCCGCTCGCCCGAGGTCAGCGATCGTTCGCACTTCGTCGCCCGGGCGGCGGCGGTCCGCGAAGTCCTGGTGGATATGCAGCGGCGGCTGGGAAGGCAGCTGGCCGAACGAACCGGCGGCCTGGTGGCCGAGGGGCGGGACCAGGGCTCCGTGGTCTTCCCCGATGCCGACGCGAAGTTCTACCTGGACGCCTCGCCGGAGGTCCGCGCCCGCCGGCGCTACGAGGAAATGACTGCCGACGGGCAGGACGTCCGATACCAGAATGTGCTTCAGGGAATCGTCACCCGCGACGGCCGAGACCGCAGCCGGGCTGTCGCCCCGCTGGTCAGGCCCCAAGACGCCGTCGAGATCGACACCACGCGGATGAGCATC
>LJUF01000175.1 GCA_001303665.1 Phycisphaerae bacterium SM23_33
CTCCTCCGATCACTGCGCCGCGGGCTGGCCTCTGTGCCCGCCGGGCCGCACATCCTACCCGGCCGGGGCTGCGAGGGCAAAGCGCCGGCCGGGCCCCGGCTGCCGCCGCGGGGGGAGATTTCCCCGAAAACCGTTGAACCGGCCCCGCCCCGCTGATATACTGCCTTTCGAAGGTGAAACGATGATCCGTCGGCGCCACAGCCTGGGTTTGCTGCTTCCGGGGTTGCTGCTGCGCTGACGGATCGCGGGAATAGCGGCGGACTAGCGGCCCCGCGATCCTTGAGAAGGGATTGCGGGGCCCTTTTTTGTGCCTTCGGACGACGCGGATGGACGAAAAAACAGGTATGGGCGATGGAAAGGGACCAGTCATGACCGAGCCAAGGACAATCCTGATCTTCGACACGACGCTTCGCGACGGGGAGCAGTCGCCCGGCTGCAGCATGAACCTGAAGGAGAAGCTGGAGGTGGCCCGGGCGCTGGAGGGCCTGCGGGTGGACGTGATCGAGGCGGGCTTCCCGGTGGCCTCGCCGGGGGACTTCGAGGCGGTGCGGGCGATCGCCCGGGAAATCACCGGCTGCACCGTGGCCGGGCTGGCACGCACCATCGACGAGGACATTGACCGGGCCGGGCAGGCCGTGGCCGAGGCGGCTCATCCGCGGATCCACGTGTTCTGCGCCACCAGCAGCATCCACCGCCAGTACAAGCTGAAGCGGGCCAAGGAAGAGATCCTGAGAATGAGCGTGGAGGGCGTCCGCCGCGCCCGGCAGTACACCGACGACGTGGAGTTCAGCCCCGAGGACGCCTCGCGGACGGAGTGGGATTTCCTGGTGGAGGTGGTCACCGGCGTCATCGAGGCGGGGGCGACGACCGTGAACATCCCCGACACGGTCGGGTACGCCATACCGAACCAGTTCGGCGAGCTGATCCGCCACCTCCGCCAGAACGTTTCCAACATCAACCGGGCCGTCATCAGCGTGCATTGTCACAACGACCTGGGCCTGGCCGTGGCCAATTCCCTCGAGGCCGTCCGCGCCGGGGCGGGGCAGGTGGAATGCACCATCAACGGCCTGGGCGAGCGGGCGGGCAACGCCGCCCTGGAAGAGATCGTCATGGCCTTGAAGACCCGCAGCGACGTCTTCAGCGCCCAGACCCGCATCGACACGCGGAAGATCTATCCGGCATCACGGCTGGTGAGCTCCATCACCGGCGTGCGGGTGCAGCGGAACAAGGCCGTCGTCGGCGAGAACGCCTTCGCGCACGAGGCCGGCATTCACCAGCACGGCATGCTGAGTCATCGCGAGACGTATGAGATCATGCGGCCGGAGGACGTCGGCCTGCCGGCCGGTCGACTGGTGCTGGGCAAGCACTCCGGCCGGCACGCCCTCAAGGAACGCATCGAGGCCATGGGCCACAGCCTCGACGACAGCCAGTTGAATGAGGTCTTCGAGAGATTCAAGGCCCTGGCGGACAAGAAGAAAGACATCTTCGACGCCGACGTCGAGGCCCTGATCGACCAGCAGTTGGGCGCCCAGGCGGAGGTGTGGACGCTGGACGGGGTGCAGACCACCGCCGGCTCCAATGCCATCCCCACCGCGACCGTCACGCTGACCAGGGAAGGCGAGAGCTTCACGGACGCGGCCACCGGCGACGGGCCGGTGGACGCCATCTACGAGGCCATCGGGCGCATCACGGGCATGAGGCTGGCCCTGAGGGACTATTCTCTGCGGGCGCTGACCTCCGGCAAGGACGCCCAGGGCGAGGTGACCATCGAGGTCGAACACGAGGGCCGGAAGCTGCGGGCCCGCGGCGTCAGCACCGACATCGTGGAGGCCTCGGCCAAGGCCTACCTGGCCGCCGTCAACCGGGCCATCACCGCCGCCAACGCCGCCCGGGAAAAGCCCGAGCAGCCGTAGGCCCTGCCGGCCAAGCAAGCGGGCCGCTCGGGGTCCGCGAACGCATTCAGAACCCGGGCAGGCCGGTGCGGCGGAAGTTCTCCATCACGCCCAGCGACTCGCGGGCATACGCCCGGGTCATGGCCTCGTTGCGCCCGCGCCGGCTGCTCATGGAGATGACGATGTACTTCTGGTGCTCGTAGAGCAGGTAGAACATCCGGCGCAGGGCCGCCTCCGGCGGCGAGCGATCGATTCGGCCGCCGTAGCCTTCCAGGAAAGGCGGCCTGGTGACCCCGCAGTAGTCGGCGATGGCCAGGTCCCATTCCGGATCTCCCCAACAGGCCCGATCGAAATCGAGCACGCCCGTCACGCGGCCATCCTCGGCGACCAGCAGGTTGGTCGCCCAGATGTCGCCGTGCAGCAGCCGCGATGTCGTGCAGTGCTCGAACGCCGCCAGATTCTTCTCCAGCAGCCGCTGGGCGGCGTCGGCCGTGGCCCGGTCGTACACGCCGCAGGCCACGACGTCGTCCAGCTCCTTTCGATACATCACGGCAAAGGCCTCGGCCCAGGTCCGCCGCGGCTCCATGCACTGGTGCTGGCCGAGATAGCCGAAGCGGTTCTCCGGGTCGGTAAGGGAGTGCACCTGGGCGATGTATCCGCCCCACTCGCGCAGCGCCCGGGCATGCTGCGGGCCGCTCAGGCCGGCCTGGCTCAGCGGCGCTCCCTCCAGCCGCGGCATGATGAGATAGTCCCGGTCCAGCAGGCAGCGGGAGAAGTCGTAGGCCACGATCGCCGCCACCGGCAGCGAGGTCTCGGCCAGCAGGCGAGCGTGGATGGCCGGCTCCTGCCGCATCATCCGCCGCTCGTAGAAGAGCTGGAGCAGGTCGTCCGGCGGAGCCACGCGCAGCACGTAGCGGCGACCACCGTCAGACACGTCGAAGGTCTCGGAGAACTTGCCGGCGCCGAACGGGCGCACTTGCCAACTCCCCCCGTCCAGCAGCCTGGTGACCAGCTCGCGCGACTTGGAGGCGGGCAACGTCATGCGGCAGAGCCTACCCGGGCAAGCGGCCTGCATCAACGCGGGGGCGCCCGGCAAAACCGCCGGCGTCTCCACCGGCGGACAGCTTCCTCGGCGCAAGGCCAAGCCGATCCGGCTAGCGCCGCCGGAGGAGAATCACAGGCGCCGCCAGTCCCGATGCCCGCGCATTCGGATCGGGATTTCGGCTCAGGCTTGCCGCCTTCGCCTCAACAGCGGGCAGGCGCCTGCGGCGAACAAGGCCAGGGCAGCGGGTTCCGGAACTGGCGCGCCGGCGGCCTCGCCCGGCTGGTAATACATGGACCAGACGTTGTAATCCAGCCCGTCCGGAACGGTGTCGCCGTTGAAGTCGCCCTCGCCCCAGCCCACGCCGCTGGCCTGATAATGCAGGGACCAGTTGTTGTAATCCAGCCCGTCCACGCTGCCGTCCAGGTTGCCGTCGCCGTACTCGGTAGCCAGGATCTGGCGGATCAGCTCGTCGGTGTCGCCGCCGTCGACCATGCCGTCGGCGGTCAGGTCGTACCACAGGTCGGTGCCGCCTTCGCGAATCGCCCCGAACAGGGCATCGACGTCCAGCACGTTCACCTCGCCGTCCATGTTGAAATCACCGGTCTGGGAACCGGGAATCATGCTGCCCTCGGCGTAGTACAGGCCGCCATCATCCAGGTTGAGCCAGGTCATCCTGGGCCGGCCTGCCTCCATGGCCAGGGCGGTGTCTCCACATCGTTCGCCCGGCAGGCTGACTTGGGAGAACGCCCAGACGCCTGCGACCTTCTCGGCGTACCGCGCGCCCAGCGTGCCCTTGTAGCTGATGTGGGGCCCATCCTCCCAGACGATGCATGCCTCGTAGCCGCAATCCGTGCCGGCCTCCACCGTCTCCACGTGCCAGTCCGCGCCGTCGTGCCAGGCGTACTTCAGGGCGTCGCTGCCCCGATCCCAGTAGGCCACATGCGGGTGCCCTGCATCGTCCAGGTCAATGGTCGTGTCTATGCCCGCGTCTCCTGGGTCGTCCACAACGTCAAACGACCATCCCCCGCCGGGCTGCTGCCAGGCGAACTTCAGCCTCTTGTTGTCCTTGTCAAAATAGCAGATGCGGCACAGGTCCGCCGAGTCCAGGGCCAGCGAGCAATACAGGCCGACGCCGCCGGCTGAATCGATCGTCTCGAACTGCCAGCCGGCCCCGGGAGCATACCATGCCTGTCGCAGGTCCCACTCCTGGTTGCCCGAGTAGGCGATGTGTGGATTGCCGGCCGAATCCAGGGCCAGGGAGGAATACCAACCGCGGCCGGGGGCCGAATCAACCGTTTCAATGGCCCAGTCATCCGGCCCCTGCCGAACGGCATACTTCAGCTTGTAGTTCCAGAACTCGCAGTAGGCGACGTGGGGCACGCCGGCGGAGTCCATCTCCAGGGAGGCAAACCACCCGGTGTCGCCTTCGGTGTCCACGGTCTCGAACGTCCACTGCCCTCCCGGGGAGCGCACGCCGTAGCGGAGGTCGCCGTTGACGTGATCGAGGAAGGCCAGGTGCAGCGTCCCGTCCGGGGCGGCTTCCAGCGAGCTGTACCGCCCGCCATCGGCCTGAATGAGGGCCGGCGCAGACCAATACACCTCACCGGATGCCAGCCGAGCCGGCAGAGCACAGAGCGACAACGCGAGCAGCGACAGACGGACCATGGTTCACACCGGCCCAGGGCCGGGAGAGCCGAACCAGCGGCACCTTCCGGTCGGCGAGGCCGCCCGACCGGGAACGACCCTACGAGCGGCGTTTCCTCAAGACCAGGCCAAGCACGCCCACGCCCAGCAGCCCCAGCGTGGCGGGCTCCGGAGTGATGTGCTTGACGATCGTCTCCGTGTGCTGAACGGGAACCCCGCCCGGCATCCCGAAATCCACGGTCACCGTGATGTAGTGCATGGTGCACGGCGGGCCGTCCACCTTCACGTCCGCGATCGGGATCCAACTGCACCCGTGGTACTCGATGCTGGTCTGGGCCCACTCGGCGATGGTCTCGGCGTAGCTGGGCGGCTCCGGGCCCGAAGGCTCGGTCTGGAAGTCGAAGTACCACTCTTTCAGATGCCACAGCGTGCCCGGCTCGTCGACGACGTGGAACCAGATGGTCTCCACGTCGCCCGGGTTCACCTCGATGACTCCGCCGCCGTACGGACCGGCCGGGGGCTGAGACGGGGGGTTCGGATCAGTGGGGTCACGCGGCGTGACGCCGATTTCAATCCCTCCGGCAGGTTGCCCCAGTGCGGCCCCGGCCAGGGCAAACACGACCGCCAACGCCAATACAGACTGTCCTTTCATACCAGGCTCCTTTGCTGCCTTCGCGCTGCCTTCTGCTGATGTGACGGGGAGCTACCGCCCGGAAATACCCGTGGCGCTGGTATCCGGTGCGGCTGCCTCCTCTGTGGACACTAGGCTCAACCGAGCAGTTTACGGGCAAACGCCGATTCTGTCAAGCCCCAAATTACCAAACACGAAGCGCAAGCTGCGCTAGAAGTTGATCTTAGACTGAATCTGGAGAGTCTTGCCGCGGCCGTCGCCGCTGCCGCTGACTCCGCCCCGCTAGCGGCCCCGCGAGCGCCGGCGATTGCGGGGCGCGGGCGCCCGGCTACGGGCCAACTGCAGCGCCAGCTCAATGGCCGCCTTCATGGGCTCGGGGTCGGCCAGGTTCCGCCCGGCGATGTCGAAGGCCGTCCCGTGGCCGGGGCTCGTGCGAATGAACGGCAGTCCCAGCGTGAGGTTAACGGCCCTGCGCCAGGCCAGCAACTTGACCGGGATGAGGCCCTGATCGTGGTACATGGCCACCACGCAGTCGAACTCCCCCGCCGCGGCGCGGCGGAAGATGGTGTCGGCCGCATACGGCCCGGTGACGTTGACGCCGGTCTCGGCGGCCATGAGTATGGCCGGCTCGATCACGCGCCTCTCCTCGTCGCCGAACCGTCCCTCCTCGCCGGCGTGAGGGTTCAGGCCGCAGACGGCGATCCGCGGCTTGGGCAGGCCGAAGAGCTCCCGCAGCGCCTCATCGGCCAGGTCGATGGGGTTGAATACCCGCCCGATGTTGAAGCTGTTCCGCAGCTCGAAAAGCGCCTCATGGGTGCTGGCCAGGACCACCTTCAACTGCGGGGCCACGAACATCATGGCGTAATTCCTGGTCCGGGTGCGTTTGGCCAGCAACTCGGTGTGGCCGGGAAAGGCAGCCCCCGCCAGCGCCCAAGCCTGCTTGGAGATCGGGGCGGTGACCAGGGCGTCGATCAACCCCTCGCCGGCGGCGGCGATGGCATCCTCCAGAAAGGCCAGGCTGGCCTTTCCGCCGAACTGGGTGGGCTCGGGGTCCAGGCCGGCCGGGGTCACCAGCTCGTCGTAGTCCAGAACCACCACGCCGTGGGGATATCGGCGCAGATTCTCGTGGTGGTCGCGGCCCCAGGGGTAATCCAGCTCGGCCAGCCCGGCCGCGTAAGAGAACAATTCGCTGAAGCCAAAGACCAGGAAGCGAGCCCGGGCGCGCAGCGACTCATCGGCCAACGCCTTGGCCACAATCTCCGGGCCGATCCCGCAGGGGTCGCCCATGGTGATGCCGATGGTCGGGTAATCTTCGCCCATGGCTGTCCGAGAAGCCGGCTGGCGAGACACGGCACATCCAGGCGGCGTTCATCTGATGGGCCATTCCTGTCTCTATGACCTGTAAATCGCGTATCCGTCTCTGGCCGTCAGGCAAAGCCTTCTTCGCGGAGCTTCTGTACCGTAATGCCGCCGCCGACAGCCTTTTCCAGATACCTGCGCACGTACTTACCTATGATATCCACTTCCACGTTCAGGTGGTCGGAAATCTTCAGTTGCCCCAGGGTAGTGGCGGCAAGCGTCGCCGGGATCAGGGCCACGGAAAAGCGCCCATCGCCCACTTCCAGAAGCGTCAGGCTGACCCCGGCCAGTGCCACCGAGCCCTTGGGCACCATCTGGGCGGTGAGCTGGTCCGGGGCGGAGAGGTGAACCACGTGGCCGGCGGAGCCCGCGTCAACCCGCGCCACCTCGGCCACGCCGTCCACGTGTCCCTGCACGATGTGGCCGCCGAAAGGCGCCCCGGCCGGCAGGGGCGGCTCAAGATTGACCTGGCGGCCGCGGGCCAGGCCGCCCAGTGTCGTCCGCCTCAGCGTCTCCGGGACGGCGTCGAACTCGGCCAGGCTGCCGGAGATGGCCGAGACGGTCAGGCAGGCCCCGTCCAGGGCCAGGCTGGCGCCGGGCGCGAGCGCCTCGGCCAGGCGACCC
>LJUF01000176.1 GCA_001303665.1 Phycisphaerae bacterium SM23_33
TCTCTCGACCGCCGGCGGGGTGGCCGGCGCGGTGGCGGTCCGCTTGCCCTGGGCGGCGGCGCAGGCTAGCAGCAGGCACGCCGCCATAATGGCGAAGACTTGTTTCACGATCTTTCTCCCCGCTGCAGGAAGGACGCAAGCGATCCTGCACAAGCTCACTGCATTGAACCCGCCGCGGCGGGATGCATCCCGCATCAAAACCCGAATCTTCCCCAAAGAAGACCCGGCCGGCCCGGGAAACGAGGCGCCCAACGACGCATCTCATTCCGGGCCAAGGGACAGCCCAGCCGCCGGCTGGGTGGCTCTGCTTTCCGCCTGTTGCCTCGTGCCCCGTGCCTGCTGCCTGAGTCTATTCGCTTTGATCGAACATCTTCTGGGCGGCGTTGACGATGTCGCTGACGCCCAGGTGCACGAGCTGGAGGGTCTCCTCGGGCGTCCGGGCGGACTTGGGGATGCTGTGCAGGACCAGCCCGTCCACTCGCACGCCCAGATCGCTGCTGGCGGCCGCCGAGGCGATCTCGTCGTACACCCCGCCGATGTAGTTGTCCTCCAGCACGAGGATCTGCCCGCGGCAATCGTCGCCAACCTGGAGGATGTCCTGGGGTCCGGCCAGCGGCAGGGCGTACACGTCGATCAGGCCGGCCGACAGCCCGGCCTGCTCCTCCAGCACGGGCAGCGCCGCCCGGGCGACGTGGACCATGTACCCGCTGGCGACGATGGCCAGGTCCTCCCCGTCCACGAGGTGCTTGAAGCCGCCTGCCTCGAAGGTCTCGTCTTCCGCGTAGACGAAAGGCACGTCCGGGCGGTGGGTCCGCATGTAGCAGAGCCCCTCGGTGTTGGCCATGAGCTCGGTGAGCTTGAAGGCGCTGACGGCGTCGCAGGGCAGCATGATGCGGCAGGCGGGAGCTTGACGTTGGCGTTGGTGACCGCCGCCATCTCCAGCTGGTCGCAGGCCCGGATGAGGAACTTGGCAAAGCTGGAGACGAAGGGCACCTTGCCCGCCGCCGCCAGCCCCACGGCCGTGGAGAGCATGTTCTGCTCGGCGATGCGGCCCTCGAAGTAGCGCTCGGGATGATTCTTGGCGAACCATTCCGCGAAGGTGGAGTTCTTCACGTCGCCGTCGAGGGCGACGATGCGTTCGTCGGCGCCCAGGGCGTTCAAGGCCATGCCGTAGGCCCGGCGGGTGGCCAGCTTCTTGTCCTCCAGGGCCTTTTCCATGCCGACGGCCGCCGCCGCCTCGGCAAAGGAGCCGGCCGAGACGGGAGCGCGCGGCGGGCGGTCCAGCGGCGACGGCCGGGCAATCTTCTCGACGCGGCCGGCTTCGCCCTCGGCCACGCCCAGCTCGGCGGCCTTGGCGTCCAGGTCGGCCAGGGCCGCCTCGAGCTGCTCGGGCTTGAGCGGCTTGCCGTGATAGGTGGGCTTCTGAAGCTCCGACACGCCCCAGCCTTTCACCGTTCGGGCGACGACGGCCACGGGCTTGTCGGCGGGCGGGGCTCCAAGGGCCTCGAAGATCTCACCCCAGTTGTGCCCGTCAATGCTGCGCACCTCCATGCCGTAGGCCAGCAGCTTGTTGGCGATGACGTCCGGGGACTGCTGCGGCGAGACGTAGTCGCTCTGGCCCTGCCCGTTGCAGTTGAAGATCGGCCGGGCCGCCGTGAGCTTGTGGTCCACGATGAAATCCACCGCCTCCCAGACCTGGCCCTCGCGGGCCTCGCCGTCGCCGATGATGCAGAAGATCCTCTTGTCCAGGCGGTCCAGCCGGGCGGCCGCCGCCAGCCCGGCCGCCGTCGACAGGCCCTGGCCCAGCGAGCCGGTGGCCGAATCAAAGAACGGGAACCCGATGGCCGGATTGGGGTGGCCGTCGAGCACCGAGTCGGCCGCCCGGAACGTCAGCGCGTCCTCGAAGCGCAGCTCCGACGGCCGGTTCTGCGTGCCCACCACGCCCCCCAGGTCGCAATAGGCGGCGTAGATTACCGGCACGGCGTGGCCCTCGGAAAGCACCAGGCGGTCGGAGGCATAGTTCCACGGATTGGCCGGGGCATACCGCATCACGCGGTACATCAGAGCCGTCACGATGTGCACCAGCGCCAGCCCGCTGGAAGGATGCCCGCTGCCGGCCTCGGTGCACATCCGCACGATCTGCTTGCTCAGTTGGATCACCTTCCGGTCAAGGTCTTCGTACTCGGCCACTTCACCTCTCCATCTCTGTTGCCAGGCGGGCGATACTCGTGCCCGCGGCAGTGCGAACCCGTCCGCGCTCGCCCGGCCCCGTCCCCTGTTCCCAGCCAGGAACTCCCCCCATTGCGGCGATAACCTACGCAATGGCCGAGGCCAAGGCAAGACGATTATCCTTTTCGCCCGCCGGCACGCTGTGCATTGTCCTTGCACAACTTGGCCCTGCCGCAGATTCGAACGCTCCCCATGTCGCCAGCCACCGTAATTATGGTATGGCCGGGGCGGCTGCCGGCCGCCGGCTGGGCCTATAATCATTCTGGTCGGGCGGCCGGAGCCCGGCCGCCTACTGGACGTGCCCGAACAACTGTTTTGGGCGTCGGCAACTGGCCGTTTCAGTAGACAGCTAAGGGGACGGCATCATGGCAAGGGCCTTGCACATCCAGGCCAGCCCGCGCGGGGCCGAGTCCTTTTCCAGCCGCGTGGCCGAGGGATTCCTCCAGGCTTACCTCCGGAGCCATCCCGGGGCGAAGGTGGAAAAGCTGGATGTCTTCGGGGACGAACTTCCCGTTTTCGAGGCCCCGGCGGCCGAGGCGAAGTACAGCCTGCTGGCCGGAGAGAAACCCACCGGTCATGCCGCCCGCGCCTGGAAGCGCGTCATCGCGGTGGTGGACCAGCTCAAGGCGGCCGACCTGGTGCTGATCCCCGCGCCGATGTGGAACTTCGCCATCCCCTACCCGCTCAAGCAATGGGTGGACGTGATCGTCCAGCCGGCCCTGACCTTCTCCTATTCGCCCGAAGAGGGGTACAAGGGCCTCATCACCGGCAAGCTGGCGGTGCTGATCCTCGCCCGCGGCGGCGATTACTCCCCCGGCAGCGGCTACGAAGCCCATGACATGCAGCAGCCCTACCTGGAGTTCATCCTGGGCTTCATCGGCTTCACCGACATCCGCACCATCACCGTTCAGCCGACGCTGCAAGCCGGGCCGGAGATCGGCCGGCAAAAGCTCGACCAGGCCATCGCCGAGGCGACCGAGCTGGCCGGCAGGCTGTAGCGGCCGGCGCCGGTCGGAACCGGACCCGTCCCGGGCACCCGGGAGCAACGCCGACATGTCCCCGTCGGCTCATCTCCGCCGGGCAAGAATCTTGCGATACGCCGGTTCCGGGCCAGCCTGGAGTCGCGACGGCTGCGGCGGCTTGAAGGATTTCGCCTCCACGACCGTATTGTCCTGGTAGGTCATGGAATCCTCCCGGCAGGCGTTGAACATGAAGGGCTTCTGTCCGCCGGGCACGACCAGCGTGTTCCCGCGGATGGTGTTCGTGGTGGCCTTGTGGAAGCGGATGGGGGTCTTGGCCGTCGCGTAGATGGTGTTGCCCTGGATGAGGATCAGCGCGCTGCCCTCGTCGATGAACATTCCGTTGCTCTCTGCCCGGCCGGCGTTGGGCGGGACGTCGTGGATGAGGTTGCCGCGCAGCAGCGTCTCCGGCTGGCGGCCGAGGGTGTAGATCCCCCCGCCGTCGGAGAGGATCTGCATCACGTGGTGAATGTGATTGAACTCGACGCGGTTGGCCCGGCAGGGGGTGGGCTTGGCGTCCCAGCACCAGCCCACTGACACGCCGGTGTACGGCAGGTGGCATATCTCATTGTGCGACACGACCGTCCCGTCGGTGATGCCCGCCCACACGCCCACGCAGCCATAGAACTCCGCCCCGCAGTGGTGGATGTAGTTGTTCGACACCACGTTGTCGCTGGCGGTGGCCTTGGGA
Source organism: Phycisphaerae bacterium SM23_33 (assembly GCA_001303665.1). Classification (GTDB taxonomy): domain Bacteria; phylum Planctomycetota; class Phycisphaerae; order SM23-33; family SM23-33; genus SM23-33. The sequence continues at coordinate 3,940 of LJUF01000176.1, forward strand.
TCCTGGCCGGGCTCGCCGATCATCACCCCGTTGCCGGCGATGTCCGCGAGGACGCTGCCGACGATGCGGCAGCCCCGGCAGAGCCCGCGGAGACTGATGCCCGCCCCGCCGACGTGCTCGATCCGCCCGTTTTCGAACGAGCAGTTGCGGGCCGCCTCAAACTCCACCGCCGCAGGCACCCGCGCCCGCATCGAGTGCCTTTCCTTCGCCGTCCGAGCATCGTGGAACCCCGCCTGCCCCGCCGCGTAGCCGTGCGCCGGCCGCGGCCAGGCGCAGTGGGCAAAGCCCAGGCCGACGAAATGAAGGTTCTCAACGAACTTGCCGTTTGGGGCATCGCCGGTCACTTCAAGCAGCCGCTCGATCACGGGGGCCACGACCTCGGCCTCGGCGAGCTTTTCTCCCGGCGCCGGCCAATAGCTCAGCAGGCCGGTCTTGCGGTCGAGGTACCATTCGCCCGGCTCGTCCAGCAGTTCGCGGGCGTTCTCCATCAGGTAGCGGGGGTGGGGCTCAAAGCCGGTGATCTGAAAGAAGCCCAATCCGGCCCCGATGGGGTCGGTGAGCCTGACCGTGCAGGCCTCTTCATCCACGTCCTTCACACGGATGCGCGAGATGGACCAGTCGTGCAGGAAGACAATCTCGACGTCCCGGAGGTTCCCATGCCGCCGCAGGTCGCCCTGGCGGAAGCTGAAGCTGGTGCGGCCGTCCGGCCCAGCCGACACGACGCGGTAGAAACCTTTGTTGGGAGAGCGGGCCCGGCGGGCGCGCCGGCCGCTGACGAACAGTTCGGTGAAGTGCCACTTGCCCGCCTTGACGCCGGCCGGCTCGGCCGTCCAGAGATGGCCTGCGGACTTTTTCCACCCGGTGACGGCCCGGCCGCCGCTGAGGATCGGCCTCTCCCCGGGATAGGCCGCGTAGGTGACGGAATGCCCCTTCGTGCCGCCGTCTTCCGGCCCGAACACCAGCGGCCGGGCAAGTGGGTACCTGCCGCCGCGGAGCAGCACGGTCAGGTCACGGCGAAGGGGCCTGGCCTTCAGTTCCCGCACGGCGGCGCGGGCACGGGCGAGGGTGGCGAAAGGCCCGTCAGTGCCGTCGGCGTTGGGAGCAGGACTCTTGCCCGACCAGGCGTCATTGCCTTTGGGTGCGACGAAGAAATCGGCCTTCGCCGCCGGCTGAGCCCGGCCGCCGGCCGAGGCGGCCAAGGCAATCCCGCATAGAAGGGCCACCGCGAACGTCAGCAGCAGGTTCTCCAGCACGGCCTGGCCTCTGGCTCAGGGTCTGTCGTTATAGAGGCCGCCGGGATAGTGGATGGGGCGAAACGGCGGCGGCGTGCCGTTCCAGTGGTCCAGCCAGAACTTCATCGCCACCTCCGGCCGGCGCTGGTGCCCGATCCCCGGAATGATCTCCGTTTCGACGGTCCTGAAGCCGGCCCGGTGCAGGTAGGCCAGGGCGGCCTCGGACTGGATGCGAATGGCGCCTGGATCATTCTGGCCGTAATACACCATGACCGCCGTGCTCCTGGCCTCGGGCGGATACCAGCCGTCCAGGGCGTGCTCGTTGAAGTTGCAGCTACGGGCGACGACGGCCGAAAAGAGCTCCGGATGCCGCAGCCCCACGAAGTACACCGGGAACCCCCCGCCGGAAAAGCCGGTGATCATCATGTTCTTGCGGTCAATGTTGTAGAGGTAGTGCAGCTGGCCGATGACCGTCATGATCAGCTGCTCGTCCTGGAGCAACTGGCCAATGGACCCGGACCCGAAGATTCCATCGCTGCTGGTCAGCTTCGGGCAGACCAGGATACAGCCATGGTTCTCCGCCAGCTTCTTCCACTCCCCCACGTGGTGGCCGGCCACGTCAAACGGATCGGTGCCGTGGCAGGAGACGACCACGGGCGCGGGCTTTTCGGGGCGATAGCTGTCCGGGACGAAGAGGTAGTACACCCGGCCGGTAATCGGCTCGATCAGCAGCCTGGGGTCGGTGCGGGTGTTCTGCGGCTGCGGCACGTCGCAGCCGGCCGGCAAAGCCGCAGCCAGCACGAGCATCAAAGCCTTGCGCGTCCGCATTCCTGTCCTCGCAGCCCAGGCTCACCCGGTTTCGGATGATCCATCCTACAGAACGCCTGGGGGCAATCGCAAGCCCGGCGGAGGCATTTGCCATTATCGGCTCCTGCCGGGGCATATCCTGCGGATTCCGAACGGGCGGCGGGCAGCGGGCGCCGGCCGGGCCCATCAGGAGCAGATGGTGTAGCCGCAGCGCGGGCACCGGCTGCAGGCGACCTGGGCGTCCAGCGGGGCTTGGCAGCGCGGACACTGGACGGTGGAGCCGGCCTGGGCCTGCCAGTCCATCGGCTGGGCGGGGCGGCACCCGTCGCGGTAGACGGTGATGCCCTTGCATCCGCTGCGATAGGCCTGTTCGAACACCGCCGCCACGTCGGCCGGCGTCGCCCCCGCCGGCAGGTTGATCGTCTTGGAGATGGCCCCGTCCACGTACTTCTGGAAGGTCGCCTGCATTTCCACGTGGCGGCTCGCCGGCACGTCGTGGGCGGTCACGAACACCCGGCGGATGTCCTCCGGGATGCCCTCGACCTCGGCCAGCCGCTGCCCGCCGGCCAGACGCCCGGGAAGCCCTTCCGACCACAGCCCGCGCCGCTGCAGGGCTTCGCGGAAGATGGCGTTGACCTCCAGCAGCCTCTGCCCCTCCAGCACGTTCCGCCAGAACGCCAGGGCGAAGACCGGCTCGATGCCGCCCGAGCAGCCCGCGATGATGCTGATCGTCCCGGTGGGGGCGACGGTGGTGACGGCGGCGTTCCGCAGCGGGCGGCGCCCGGCCGCGTCCCAGCGGCTGCCGGGGAAGTTGGGGAAAGCCCCGCGCCGCTCCGCCAGCGCCTCCGACGCCGCGAAGGCCTCCTCCCGCAGCCGCCGCGCCGCCCGCTCGGCGAAGCCCACCGCCTGCGGGCTGTCGTAGGAAATGCCCAGCTTCATCAGGGCGTCGGCGAAGCCCATCACCCCCAGCCCGATCTTGCGGTTGCCCAGGCACACCCGCCGGATCGGCTCGGCGATGTAATTGTTCACGTCGATCACGTCGTCCAGGAACCGCACCGCCAGCCGGGCCACCCGGCCGAAGGAAGCCTCGTCAAACTCCCCCCGGGCGACGAACTTTGCCAGGCTGATGGAGCCGAGGTTGCACGCCTCGTAGTCCAGCAGGGGCTGTTCGCCGCAGGGGTTGGTGGCTTCGATGCGGCCCAGCTGCGGCGTCGGGTTGTCGGCGTTGACGCGGTCGATGAAGCACAGCCCCGGCTCGCCGGTGCCGTGGGCGGACCGGACGATCAGATTCCAGACGTCGCCGACGCTGTAGCAGGGCCCCTGGATATGGTCGGCGTCGTACAAGTCCGCCAGCGTGTAGTCGGCGATGTTGACGTGGCGGCCGATGACGTACCGGCGGCCGGTGCGCGGGTTGACGGTCACGTGCGGGCGCTCCGGCCGCTGGAAGACGGCGTCGACGAACTCGTTGGGGACCTTGATGGAGATGTTGAAATTCTCGAACGCCCCCAGCTGCGACTTGGCGGTGACGAACCGGAGGATGTCCGGATGGGTGACGTTCATCATGCCCATGTTGGCCCCGCGGCGGAAGGCGCCCTGCTGGATGGCGTTGGTGGCCTCGGAAAAGACCCGCCAGAAGGAGACCGGCCCGGAGGTCGTCCCCCCGCTGGAGGCGATGTAGTCGCCGGTGGGGCGCAGCCGGTCGAAGGCAAAGCCCGTCCCCCCGCCGGCCTTCTGGATGAGGGCGGTGTACTTGACGGATTCGAAGATGCCTTCGATGCTGTCCTCCACCGGCAGCACGAAGCAGGCGCTGAGCATTCCCAGTTCCCGGCCGGCGTTCATGAGCGTCGGGCTGTTGGGCAGGAACACCCCGCCGGCCATCAGGTCGTAGAACTCCCGGGCCAGCGCGTCCTCTTGGCCGGCGGCGTCGTACCGGCGTTCGGCGGCCGCCACGGC
>LJUF01000177.1 GCA_001303665.1 Phycisphaerae bacterium SM23_33
CCGCGCTGTAGGCCGCCGCCGCCTCGGCCGGGTCGCCGATGTCCTTCAGGTCCACGAAGTGCACGCCCTTGACCAGCCGGCCATCCTTCGTGTCCAGGCACGGAATGATCCTTCGGTACTCCATCGGTTTGCCTTTCCCAGGCGGCCAGAGGCCCGCTCCGCCCGCCGCCGGCAGCGACACCGCCCGGCCGGGGGCGGCCCAGCCGGATCAGGCTATGCCCGGCACGCGCCGCTGTCAATGCCACGCCGGGCTGGAGATCGGCTTCAAACTTTTCCGAACGCCCGACGAATTCGGGCGGTAGTATCCGATACAATCACAACGGGAGAGCCGATGGACGAGATGCGCGATGAACTTTACCGGGCCAAGCTTGCCTTCTGGGCCTTGAACTCGCTGCCCGCCCGGCTGCGGCGCGAGGGATTCGGCTGCTGGCCGAACTGGTTCGCCGGCAAGCGGGGTGCCCGGCTTCGCCGGCTGGCCCGCCGGCGGCTGGGGGAGGTGGCTGAGAAATTTGAAGGCACCGAGTTCGGCGCCATGGCCGGCGCCGCTGCCCAGGCCGACGCCCTGGCACATCCGCAAGGAGGCCCTGCTGCTGCTGGACTTCCCCCTGCACGCCCGCCGCCGCCGCCGCTGGCGGGCCGAGGTCGGCCGCTTCTACCAGCAGGCCATGACCCGCGCCCTCACCCAGGCCGCCGAAACCCGCGTCCAGCGGGGGCTGCGCGTCTGGAAGATGTACAACATGGGCTTCGTCGTGAAATCCAGAAACCACTGCGTGGGCTTCGACATCCATCCCGGCAGCCGGCGGACCGGCCCGCTCAGCCGCCGGCAGCAGCACCGGCTCGTCGAGCTGCTGGAAGTGGCGTTCGTCTCCCACCCGCATTTCGACCACCTGCATCGGGGCTTCGTCCAGCTCATGCTCGCCGCCGGCCGGAAGGTGGTGCTGCCCCCCAGGGTCCTGCCCAGGCTCAAACACCCCAACATCATCCGCGCGCCCAGGGAATACAAAGAGCCGATCCGGATTGGCGACATCGAGGCCCGCTGCTTCCCCGGCTGGCAGCGGATGCTGTCGCCCAACAGCGTGTACGTGGTCACGCTGGACGGCCACCGCGTGCTGCACAACGGCGACAACACCCGCCACGGGGTGTACTTCCACCTCAGCGACGCCGGCCCCATTGACGTCATGCTGGCCAACTGCTGGGCGGGCTTCGGGCTGTGGGGGCACCTGACCGGCGCCCGGCTGCTGATCACGGGGCACGAGCACGAGCTGAGCCATACCGTCAGCCTGCGGGCGCCGTTCCGCTACACCTATTCCAAGCTCCGCCGGCTGGGCCTGGCGCCGGCAGACGGCAACCCGGCGCCGCCCGCCGGGCCCGAATGCCACATCCTCAATTGGGGGGAAGGCATCGACTTCCGGCCCGAGCCGTGACCGAGGCGGCGGCCGCCGAAGCAGACCAGCACGTTCCCGGGCGGGAGAAAGGCAGGCCGAGGATGCTTTGTCGAAGGTACGACCAGGGCCCGCGGCTGGACGTGGCGGGCCTGAACCAGATTGTCGTCATCCTGGACCGCAGCGAGACGGCCCGCACGGAGGTCGCCCTGAACACCTGGCGGGCGGGGCTGCTCGGCCCCCCGCACAAGCACGACCAGAAGGAGCAGACGTTCTTCATCACCGCCGGCCGCGGCTGGGTCGTGGTCGGCGACGAAAAGCGCGAAGTCCGCCACGGCGACGTGGTCTTCGTGCCGGCCGGCGTGGAGCACCAGACCATCGCCGCCCCGGAAGCAGATCTCCAATACCTCCTGTATAACGCCTTCCTGTCGCAGGAAAAGGAAGGTCACAAGACCTTTGCCGAGCACATCGAGAAGGTCAAGGCCATTCGCCGCGCCCAGGCCGACCGGGCCGCCGGAAAGGGCCCCTGACGCACCCATGAACGCCAGGCAGCGATTCAACCGGATCATGCACTTCCAGAAGCCCGACCGCGTCCCCCTGTGGACGGTGGAGGGGCTGTCGGAAGGGGCGGTGCGGCGGTGGGTCCGCGACGGGGACGTGCCGCCCGGCGTCCGCGGGGAGGACATCGTCCGCTTCGACCCCAAGACCATCCTGCGGCTGGACACCGACCCGCTGCCGGCCTTCGTGGGCCGGGTCATCGAGGAAGACGACCACTGGCGGACCTGCACCGACCAGTACGGCTTCACGGTCAAGACCTCCAAGCAGCAGAGCGTCGGGCCGACGGTGTACTACTACCTGGCCGGCTCGGTCGGCGGCCGCGCGGACTGGCAGAGGATGAAAGAACGCTTCGACCCGTCCGACCCGCGGCGAAAACCGCGCGACTGGTCGGGCGAGCTGATCGAACACTACAACAACTCCGACGGGCCGGTGGGGCTGCGAATCGACTGGGGCCCCGGCCGCGGCATCAAGAACGGCTACATGATGGGCATGGACAGGTTCCTGGAAATGCTCACCGCCGAGCCGGGCCTGATCGCCGACATGTTCCAGTTCTGGGCCGACTTCGTCATCGAGACCGCCCGTGACTTCCTGGAAAACATCCGGTTCGACTTCGTGTTCTTCAACGAGGACGGCATGGGCTTCAAGAACTCCACCATGGTCTCGCCGGAGACCTACCGCCGGATCTGGGCCCCGCCCATGCGAAAGGTGACCGACTTTCTCCGCGGCCGGGGGGTCGAGGTCATCGGCTACCTCACCAGCGGCAACATCCGCCCGCTGATCCCGGCGCTGCTGGAGCTGGGCGTGAACCTGCACATGCCGCTGGAGTGCGCCGCCGGCCTGGACGCCCGCCGACTGCGGGGCGAATTCGGCCGGGACCTGCTGATGATCGGCAACATCTCCCGCCAGTCGCTCATGGACGGGCCCGCCGCCGTGGAAAAGGAGTTCCGCGAGAAGGTCCCGCCGCTGATGGAATCGGGCGGCTACATCCCGGCCGTGGACGACCTGATCATGCCCGACGTGCCCTGCGCCTCCTACCGCCGCTACGCCGAACTCGTGGGGGAGTGCAAGGTGTAACCGCCCTCGACGGCCCCTTGGCCGATCCCGGCCGCCGATTTTCCGCCAAACCCGCGGCCGGGCTCGCGCAACTAAGCAGACGAGGCGCTTCGAAATGAATCACGCCGCCGTGAGCGACTCCGATGAGCAATTGGTCCGGCGCGTCCTTGCCGGCAATACCGAATGTTTTCGCATGCTAGTCGAACGGTATCAGGACGCCGTGTTCGGCGTAGCCCTCAGCCAGACCGGAAGCTTCCCCGACGCTGAAGACGCCGCCCAGGAGACGTTCCTGGCGGCGTTCGAATCGCTGGGCAGGCTGAAGGATCCGGCCCGGTTCGGCAGTTGGCTATACGGCATCGCCCTGAACAAGGTGAAGATGCACCTCCGCCGGCGCCGGGACCGCCCGCCGGCCGAAGGCGCCTTGGGACCGGCCGCCCAAGCGCCGCGGCCGGACGAAGTGGCGGCCCAGCGGGAAACCCGCGAGGCCCTGATGGCCGCCCTGGCGCGGCTGTCAGCGGCCCACCGCGAGGCCGCCACGCTGTACTACATCAACGGATACTCCCAGAAGGACATCAGCCGCTTCACCGACTGCCCGGTGGGCACGGTCAAGACGCGATTGCACGACGCCCGCCGCCGGCTGAGAAAGGAGCTGGTCGCCATGGTCGAGCAGGAGCTGAAACGCGCCCGCCCGGGCCGGAAGTTCACCGAGCGGGTCCTGCGAAAGGTCAGTCAGGTCCGCGTCTGGCTGAGCGGCGGCGAGCAAAACGTGCTGCTGCTGACCGACGCCCGGAAGCGGTCGTTCATGATCGTGATCGGGAAGGCCGAAGCCGAGGCCCTCCAGCCCTGGCTGGCCGGCACCGGCCGCCCCGAGGCTCCGGACATCCATACCGCCCTGGTGCGGACGCTGGCCGCCTTCGCCGCCCGCATCGAAGAGGTCGTCGTGGGGGAGCTGAAGGCCCACACCTTCCACGCCACGCTCACCGTCCGATCCGGGCGGGGCAGCGCGGAGCTGGACTGCCGGCCCAGCGACGCCATCAACCTCGCCGCCCGTGCCGGCGCCCCCATCTACGTGAACAAGGAGGTGGCCGACGCCTGCCTGATGAAAGGTCCCGGCGGCAAGCCCCTTTCGACCCGGGCGGCCTGGGACTCTGTGCGGCACGGCGTCCTGGGGCGCCCGCGGAAGGGCGTTTTCCGTGACGTCTTGGCGGTGATCCAGGCCCTGGAAAAGGACCCGGACAACGCCCTGGCCCGCCAGGCGATCTGCGAAGCCACCCCGTGGCAAGGCTTCGTCCACATTCGCAGGGTCCCGCCGCTGGTGAAAAATCCCGGCGGCGCCGTCGAGGCACTCCAGGACTGGCTGCAGCGGAGCCACGGGACCAGGCTGGAGGCACCGGCGGCCGGCCTTCTCGGGGCCACGTATCTGTGGACGTCCACCCGGGAGCCGGAAAACGCCCTGCCGCATCTGGAAAGGGCCTGCCGCCTGCGCCCGGGGGACGAGCGCATCGCCTTCGACCTGGCCACGGCCTATGCCCTGGCCGGCAAGGCCGACCGGGCCATCGCCCTGCTGCGGAAGCATCGCTTCGAGAAAGCGGACAAGTGCGGGAACTTCGCCGCCCTGCGGCGGGACCCCCGCTTCCGGAAGATCGCCGGCCGGCCGGAGCCCAGCCGTGCCGACCTCTTTGTGTCGGCCCAACTGGGCCGGGAGATTCACACCCGGCCGCCACTGGGCAAGATGATCCCTAAGAGGCCCGCCGCTGCTGGCGGCAAGGCGATCCCGCTGCCGAAGCTCGGCCGGCAGCGGCTTGGGCAGTTTCAGCGGCGGCTGGATTGCGGTCGGTTGCTGGGCGTCGAAGGCCTCCTGCCGCACCTTCAGGGCAAGAGGAACTGGCTGGCGTTGGGCGTCCGGCCGAATCGGAGGGCCGCGCTGCCCGTCACCGCGGCCCAAGCTCGGACCATACACGCGGCGCTTGTGCAATCCCCCAGGCCACTGACCCCCAAAACCTTCTGCAATGCTCTGGCCGACGCGGGAATCAAGCCCGAGGCCGTCGCCCTGTTGAAGCGCGGGCGCCGCGGAATTGAGGCGGCCTTGCTCGCCCACGCCGGCCGAACGCAAGCGGCGATTTCCATGGCGGCTCCGGCGGCACTGGCCGTCGCCCTGGCGGCCAAGTGCCCGGTCCTCATCACCCAGGCCCTGGCCGGGAAGCTCTACGTGCGGGGAAAGTCCGGCCGCCGGACCGGGCTCAGCGCTTGCCCAGGGTGACTTTGACTTCGATGGTCTTCTTGCTCCGGCGGACCTTCAGCGCGACTTCCCGGCCGGGCCTGCTGGCGTGCAGCGCCGCCAGCAGCTCGGCCACCAGAGCGGCGTACGCCTGGACCGCCTCCGGCCCGCGCGGACAGGATGGCAGGCTCGTCGCCGCCGGCGCCGCAACCGCCACGGCAGCCGGAACCAAAACGGCCGCCGCCATGGCCGCCCGGCCGGGGCCGGGCTTCGGCGGCTGGTAGGCGATCCGCTTCGGCCCGGCCCAGAGTTGGGTGAGGATCGCGTCGGCCACGGCCAGAACTTCAATCGCGCCGGCGGCGTTGATCTTGTCCGCCGTGTCCGCCGGCGTGTGATATCCCTTATCCAGACAAGAACGCGCCAACAGCCTTTCCGCCCGGGTGTCGCCACGGACCCACCTCCTGTCCCCCACATGATAACGGCCCGGTGGCTGCCATGTGCAGCCCGGCCTTCCGGCGGGCCGACGGCTCCGGCCGGCGGGCGCCGACTGTCCGCATAGAACATTCCCCAGAATATGGCGTCGGTCGGCCTTGACTTCTGGCCGCGGGCCACGGAAAATTAGGCTGTAGATAATCCTATACGCTGATAGGAAGCCGGCTGGGAAATCGTTTCCGTGCCCGCCGGGGAATTGCACGGGCATCGCCGCCGCGCGGGTGCTCGTGCTGAACCGCGGGGAGGATCGGTCGGGACGGGAAGGAACCGCTATCATCCCTTTAGTACCCGCCAGCGTCTGACCGACCCCCGCCCAGAACGCCGCCCCCGACCGCGCGCCGACGATGAGTCCGTCTGTGCGGCCGCACGCAGCGGCCCGCCGCCACCACGGCGCGCAAGGGGCGGTGTGGAAAGGAGAAGGATCATGTATCGCTTACCGTTGCTGGCGTGCCTGTGCCTGGGCTGCGCCCTGACCCCGGCCTGGGCGGGGGACACCTGGTGGCAGCACGACCCGGCCACGCCGGGCGACTGGTTCAAACCCGCCAACTGGACCGCCGGCGTCCCCGGCCCGGCCGACTACGCCTACGTCGACAACGCCGGCACCGCCCACATCGGCACCGGCATCGCCGCAGCCGACCGTTTGTACCTGGGCTACACTTCCACAGGCGCTGGCACGATCCAACTCGTTGGAGCAGAACTGGAATCAAGCAGTTCACTGTGCGTCGGCTACGACGGGCTGGGGATCTTCGCCCAGGCCGGGGGCACCAATATAGCTGACTCCCTTACTTTGGCCTCCAACGCGCACTCGACCGGTTTATACTACCTGATGGAGGGTGAGGTTCGCGCGCCATGGGGCGAGCGCATCGGCCGCGGCGGCGCCGGGTGCTTCACCCAAACAGGCGGCACGAATTCTACGAATCACAGCATTGACCTGGGATTCGCCGTGGGGTCGCTCGGGACATATGAGCTCTCTGGCGGGGAAGTCCGTTGCGGCAGTTTGTACATAGGCGAGTACGGCACCGGGGTATTCGCACATACCGGGGGGAGTAATGTCGTCGGTTACTCCGTCGTTCTGGGGCAGAAGGAACAGTCGATGGGAACATACCAGTTGAGCGCGGATGGTCAACTGTCGGCCGTGTATGAGACTGTTGGTTGGTCAGGGAGGGGACAGTTTACGCAAACCGGCGGGAGCAATACCGTCGGCCAAAGGCTTCTGATCGGCGACGAACCCGGCTCGCACGGGACGTACAGGCTGGACGGTACCGGACAACTGGCGGTCGGCAATGAGATTCGGGTGGGCAGCGAGGGGACCGGTCGGTTTGAATGGTATGGAGGCGTATTGGACACGCCGACACTGGGCTTGTCCGGAAGGGGCACCCTCGCCATGGGCTATGACTTCGACGTCTCCGACCTGTTCAGCGCAGCCCTGCTGGCAAACCCCGGGGTGATCTCCGGACTCCAAGTCGGCACAGTGGAAGTAACCAACCAGGCCACAGCAACCCACGTGCGGGACTCCTTTGGCTTTGGAAACCTGAGGATAGAAAGCACGGGACGCTATGAACTGACGCGGGGAACGCTCGAGATCGCCGCGGGACTGCACATAGAAGGCGAGTTGGACTGTGCGGGAAGCAAAGCCACCATCAATGCCGGCGACAACAGCCTCGTGGACCTGTGCAAAGGCAGGGTGCTCAACGCCGGCCAGGCTACGCTCGCCGTCGGTGCCAACTCGCTGACGATCTACGCCGCCGGGGCCCATCCCTCCGACCTGTTCGGCAGCTTCGAAACCCAGGGAATGACGCACAGGGCCGGCAAGACGCTCGTGATACCGGCTCGCAAGGGCT